>JAWOHA010000141.1:0-4670 GCA_046496385.1 Cryobacterium sp.
GACGGGCACGGGCGACGCTCTGGGATTCTGCATCGCCGGCGGCTATGGCGATGACCTGACCGACGCGACCAACGTCCACTCCATCACCGACTCGGGTGCCGCCAAGGAGAATGGCTGCTAGACCGCGTGATCATAACATCGCCCACCGTTGACTGAGGGTTCCGTGAGGGGGTCCGTTCATGCCGAGGTCCCCGCTCTTCGCGGCGCCTGACGGGCGCCAGCAGGGCTTCGGCATGATCGAAATCGTGGTCTCGATGTTTCTTCTGGCGCTTCTGGCGATCGCGTTCCTTCCCCTGCTCGTGCAGTCCCTGCAGGTGTCGGTGCAGAACGCGCGCCTGGCCACGGCCACCCAGCTGGCGAGCTCCCAGATCGACGCGGTGCGCAGCGCCGGGGGCACCTGCACGGGCATCGCGGCGTCGGCCGTGCTGCCCCCGGTTGTCGACGAGCGGGGCGGCACGCTGGTCTCTGCGCGCACCCTCGAGTGGTTCGACAGTAACGGCGACGCCGTGACGCGCTGCCCCGACACCTTTCCCGCGACCGTGCGGGTGAGCGCCGTAGTGGCCTCGGCCGCCGAGCCCGCCGTGAACCTGGCCACCGTGGTCACCATCGTGTACGTGAAATCGGCGGGCTGATGCCCCGGCCGCGGTCGACCGAACAGGGCTTCACCCTGATCGAGCTGCTCGTCTACGTCTCGTTCTTCGTGGTCGTTCTGGTCATTGTGGGCGGAATTCTGATCAACTCCCTCACCGTGGAGAAGACCGTGCGGGGCTCGGCCGGCACCGCGAATCTGGGTCAGCTGCTCAGCCAGTCGATCGGCCAGAGCGTGCGAAACGCCACCGCGATAACCACGTCCAGCTCCTCAGAATCAACCGGAGTCGCCGGGTCTGAGCTGCTGGTTCTCGAGACCCTCACGGCGGGCGGCACCGCAACCGTGCAGTGCCACGCCTGGCTGTACGTTCCCCTGCACGGCGGGCAGTTGTTCTCGGCGCGGGCGCCCGCCAGAATTCCCATCCCGGCGGTGGACTACCTCGCCGCGGTGCCCGCCGACCAACCGATCTCGGCGCCGACCGGCTGGTCGAGCTTCGGGGAGGGCGTCAACCCGGCCGGCTCCACGCCGGTCTTCAGCGTGAACACCCACGGCGTCTCGTACGCGTTCGACCTCACCCGGGAGAACGGCTCGACCGAGACGGTCTCGGGCGCGTCATCGAGCCACCAAACCCTGAAAGCGACGTCACCACTATGCTTCTGACCACGTTGCGCAGCGGCGAGCGGGGCAGCGCGCTCATGGCGGTGATCGCGATCATGGCGATCACCGGCGTGATCGCCCTGGTCGTGGGCACGGTCACCGTCAACGCCCTGGCCGTCACCCAGAACACCCGCACCAGTGTGCAGGCCCAGGCCGCCGCCGAAGCCGGCATCGATGCGACCCTCGCCGCACTTCGAGCCAACGGATGCTCCGGCACCGACTTCACGTCTACGTCGGCAGCACCGTTCTACACGGCCCGAATCTCCTTCAGCACCGGCGGGCCCACCGCGGGCTACACCGAGGGCTGCCCGACCGCAACCGGTTTTCTGCGCATCCTCTCGACCGGGGCGCACACCGCCGCGGGTCTCACCGCTCCCGAGGCGCGGTCGCACAGAATCGAGGGCGTCTACCACACCACGGTCACCTCCGCCGAGGTCACCGGCACCGGCCCGGCCGTCTATTCCTACTTTGGCACCGGGCTCTCCGGGTCGGGAGAGCTTCTCGGCGTCAACGGGTCTCGGCCGAGCATTCATGTCAAGACGGGTGATTTCACCTGCAACAGCCAGGGTACCGGACGCACCGACATCGTCGTGGCCGACGGAGACTTCACGGCGACAGGGTCGTGTGAGACCGCGAACGTGTGGGCTTCCGGCACGGCAGAAATATCGGGCTCGGCTCAGGTGAACGGAAACCTGGTCTCCGCCGGCACGGCGAAAATGTCGGGCTCGGCTCAGGTGAACGGAAACGTGGTCTCCTCCGACTCCGGCCCGATTCCCGTAGCCGCACCCGTGGTCGGCGACTGGATCAATTTCGTCTATGCCTGGTCGGATTGGCCCGGCTTCATCGAGACAACGATCGGGGACAGCTGCGACTACACGGCGCTGCAGAACGCCGCCACGAGCCTCGGCGACGCGCCTGGAATCATCGATGCCCGCGGGTGCACGGACGGCATCAAGATCGCCGGTAGCGACGAAGTCAATATGGCCAATGACCTGGTGATCCTGGCGAAGAGCTTCTCCCTGAGCTCCAAAGAGCCGTTCACGGCGAAGTCGCCCCGCAAGCTTTGGCTCATCACGCCCGACACCACGCCCGACCAGGAGCCCACCTGCCTGGCCGACCCAAATCCCAACCGCGAGGACGGAGCCACCCCCGAGGACAAGGACAAGGACACCCGCAAGGACGACTTCAGCCTCCAGGGCAACGTCACCCTCGATTCCTTGATCACGGCCATGGTCTACACCCCCTGTCGCGCGAATCTCACCTCGGGCACAACGTTCACGGGCCAGGTCTACTCCAGCCTCACGACCATCCATGGAAACGCCACCCTGAACTACGTTCCGCTCGGGCTTCCCCGTGTCGACCTCGATACCGGCGCGGCGGCGGGCGCGGCGGCGGCCAGTACGATTGGACAGGCGTACAGCGTGCGCGACTATGTCGGAGAATAACCTGATCACCGCCGTGTCCCGTCGTGGAGGAGAACCCCAGTGAACGCAGGCATCGTCGGCATCGACATCGGCTTCGCGTCGCTGCGCGCCGTGGAACTCAGCGACGGCCACAGCGCCACGCCCACGCTGGTGCGCTTCTGCGAGGAGCCGCTGCCACGGGGAGCGGTGAGCCGCGGCGAAGTGCTCGAGCCGAATACGGTCGCCGCGGCGCTCAAACGCCTGTGGTCCACCGGCGGGTTCAAGAGCCACCAGGTGGTGCTCGGCATGGGCAACCACCGGGTGATCGCCCGCGACCTGACCGTGCCCAAAATGTCGCTCAAACGCATTCGCGAGTCCCTGCCGTTTCAGGTGCAGGAGCTGATCTCGGTACCCGTGGCCGAGGCCCTGCTCGATTTCTATCCGATAGCCGAGATCGCCGGCGAGGGCGACGCCGGCCCGCAGGTCACCGGGCTGCTCGTGGCCGCCGTGAAAGAAGCCGTGCTCGGCAATGTCATGGCCGTGCAGGTCGCCGGCCTCACCCCGGTGGAGGTCGACCTCATTCCCTTCGCGCTCAGCCGGGCGATTCACCAAGGCGCGGCCACGACGGAGGTGCTCGTGCAGATCGACGTGGGCGCGGGCACCACGAGCGTCGTCGTCACCGCCGCCGGCGTGCCGCAGTTCGTGCGGCTCATCCCCGCCGGAGGCGACGACGTGACCCAGGCCCTCGCCACCCGCCTGGAGATCGACCTCGACCAGGCCGAACAGGTCAAACACCGGGTCGGCCTCGCCGCGGGCCACGCCGTCGGGGCGAGCCCGGCCGATGCCGCAGCCGCCGCAATCATCAAGGAGGTGACCACCGACCTGCTCACAAGCCTGCGCAACACCGTCACCTATTTCGGCAACACCCGGCCCGCTCTGCCGGTGGCCCGCATCGTGCTCACCGGCGGGGGCGCCCGCCTCGGCGGGTTCTCGAACGCGCTCGGCGGGCTCACCCGGCTCGCCGTGGCGGCGCCGCATCCCTCCGGCGGGGTTCTGCTCGGTCGCGACGTCGACCACGAAGCCCTCACGGCCTCCGCGGGCAGCTTTCTGGTGGCGCTCGGCCTGGCTCTCTGGAGCGCCGAATGAACCGCCCGGGCGACTCCGCCGAACTGGTGCTCGGCGGGCAACCCCGCGTTCACCTGTTGCCGCCGGAAGTCACCGCCAGCCAGAAAAGCAAGACCCTGCGCCGGGTGATCGCCGGCACCGTTGCGGGCGTTCTGGTCGTGCTCGGCGCCGGCACCGCCGCGGCCTTCTGGAACGCGCAGCAGGCCGGACAGAAACTGCTCAGCGCCCAGGCGCGCAGTGACGAGCTGCTGGCCAGTCAAGCCGAGTTCTCCGACGTTCTGCGGGTTCAAGCCGCCGTCGACGCCGCCGTGGCGGCCCGGCAACTGGGTACGGCGGTCGAGATCGACTGGAAGGAGTACCTCGATGAGGTTCGCGGCATTCTTCCGGCCGATGTCACGATCGACACCGTCGCGATCGAGTCGACCTCCCCTCTCGTGCCCTATGCCCAGCCCTCGGTTCCCCTGCAGGGCAGCCGCGTCGCCACCGTGAACCTCACCGTGACGAGCCCGACCCTGCCCGCGGTGCCCGGCTGGCTCGACGAGTTTCACACGCTGCCGGGCTACCCCGACGGCGCGCCGGGATCGATCACCCGCACCGACACCGGCGGCTACGCCGTGATGCTGACCCTGCACGTGAATGCGGATGCCTACCTCGGCCGCTTCGCCGACCCGACCGACCCGACCGACCCGACCGACCCGACCGACCCGACCGACCCGACCGACCCGACCGAGGTGAACTGATGGACCGCAACCGCTGGTGGATCATGGGCGTACATACGATTTTGAAGGTAACAATTACCAAAATTTATTATGGGGAAGAATCGGTGCGCAATTTCATAACTATTGGGAATTCGGGTTAGTTTTATTCAACCAGACAGAAACGATGGTTAAAACATT
>JAWOHA010000087.1:0-3769 GCA_046496385.1 Cryobacterium sp.
CGTCGAAGGCGGCGGCCTGCTCGGGCAGCAGCAGCCGCACCAGCAGCGCGGGCCCGGCGTAGATGATCATGAGCGAAACGACTGCGGGTCGTTCAGCACCCCCTCGAACGCGAGCTCGGCGGCGCCGATCAGGAGCAGGTCGGAACCGAGCCCGGCGGGCTCGATGCGCACGCCCTCGAGCACCTCGGCGAGGGTCAGGGCCGCTACGGCGCTCTGCAGACGCTGCGGGTCGGCCGCCAGCAGCGCCGCCAGAAACCCGCCGAGCACCACGAGCTGCGGGTTGAGCAGGTTGATGGCGCCGGCCAGGGCCACGGCGAGGTGGTGCAGCTGGCGGTGCACCTCGGCTTCGACGCGGGCAGAGTCGGAGGCGAGCAGGGCGTGTTCGAGGGTGTCGGCATCTGTTTCAGCGGGCAGCTGCAGCGCGGCCAGCAGGCCGCTGCGGGTCACCTCGGCCTCCAGGGTGCCGCGAAACCCGGCGGAGTCGGTGGCCGCGCTGTCGCTCACCCGGGTGTGCCCGAATTCGCCCGCGTAACCGGCGTGGCCGCCCACCACGCGGCCGCCCACCATGAGGCCGCCGCCGATACCGCTGGCACCGCCGTTGAGGTAGATGAGGTCGGTGCAGCCCACGCCGCTGCCGAAGTCGTGTTCGGCGAGCAGGCCGAGGCTCGCGTCGTTGGCCGCGCTCACGGGGCAGCCCACGGCGGCGGCGAGCTGCTCGGCGAACGGTTCGTCGATCCAGCCCAGGTGTGGCGCGTGGCGTACGAGACCGTCATGGGTGCGCACCAGACCGGGCACGGCCACTCCCACGCCGACCACGTCGTGCTGCCCACCCCCGTCGCCGCGCAGTTCGTCGATGGCGGCGGCGGCGATGCGCACGGCTTCGGCGGCGCTCGGCGACTCGGGCGTCGGGCGGCGGATGCGGCGGTGCACGAGCCCGTCGAGCCCGACCAGTCCCACGGTCACCGCGTCGATCTCGGGGTTCACGGCGAGCGCCGCAACCCGGCCGTTCACGGCCACCACGGGGCTCGGCCGGCCGACCTGGTTGGTGGCGTTCGGCTGGCGCTCCTCGACCAGCCCGAGCTCGACCAGCTGGGCCACCAGCGCCGAGATCGTCGACCGGTTCAAGCCGGTCAACCGGGTGAGGCCGGCCCGCGACGTGGGACCGCGCTGGTGCACGAGGCGCAGAATGCTTGACAGGTTGTGCCGGCGCACATCGTCGTGAGAGTTGCCGTGCACCGTTGGCCTCCAGAAGTCGTTCCCCGGGCGGCTGCCCGCTCAGCCCCCGGTTCGGCGTGTTACGTTGCCCAAGTCAACAAATTACCAGAGAAGCTGAGGACACAGACAGATGGAATTTCGTTATCTCGGAAACAGCGGCCTGAAAGTCTCCGAAATCACCTACGGAAACTGGCTCACCCACGGGTCGCAGGTGGAGAACGACACCGCCACCCGCTGCGTGCGGGCGGCCCTCGACGCCGGAATCAGCTCGTTCGACACCGCCGACGTGTACGCCAACACCGCGGCCGAGCAGGTGCTCGGTGACGCCCTGCGCGGCGAGCGCCGGCAGAGCCTGGAGATCTTCACGAAGGTCTTCGGCCCCACCGGCCCGAAGGGGCACAACGATACCGGGCTCTCCCGCAAGCACATTCTCGAGTCGATCGACGGCTCACTCACCCGGCTGCAGACCGACTACGTCGACCTGTACCAGGCGCACCGGTACGACGTGGAAACCCCGCTCGAAGAGACCATGCAGGCCTTCGCCGACGTGGTGCGGCAGGGCAAGGCCCTCTACATCGGGGTGAGCGAGTGGACCGCGGAGCAGCTGCGTGCCGGCCACAAGCTGGCCCGCGAGCTGAACATTCAGCTCATCAGCAACCAGCCGCAGTACTCCATGCTGTGGCGGGTCATCGACGCCGAGGTGGTTCCGGCGTCCGCCGAGCTCGGCGTGTCACAGATCGTCTGGTCGCCGGTGGCGCAGGGCGTGTTGACGGGCAAGTATCTGCCCGGCGCCGCGCCGCTGGCCGGCAGCCGGGCGACGGATGCCAAGGGTGGCGCCACCATGATCAGCCGCTGGATGAGCGACGAGGTGCTCACCGCGGTGCAGAAGCTGCGCCCGATCGCCGACGGGCTGGGCCTCACGATGGCGCAGCTGTCGCTGGCCTGGGTGCTCGCGAACCCCAATGTGGCCTCGGCGATCATGGGCGCGTCGCGCCCCGAGCAGGTGGCCGACAACGTGAAGGCCGCCGGAGTGAGGCTCGACGCCGATGTCATGGCGGCGATCGACGAGGTCACCCGCGACCTCGCCGAGGTCGATCCGCGCAAGACCACCTCCCCCGCGGCTCGCGAGGTCTGACCGCGCTGCCCGACCCTGAGTGCGAGAATCGGCCCGCCCGGTCTCGATCGCTCCTTCGTCGCGCCTCGACCAGCGACACCCCCGCCCTCGATCGCTCCTTCGACGCGCCTCGACCAGCGACACCCCCGCCGTGGCGCCGCGCACCCGCTGCCGGGGCGCACAACCGCTGGTCAGGGCACAAAACCGCCGGCCGGGCACACAACCGCTGGTCGAGGCGCGAGGCACGAGCGATCGAGACCGGGTGGGCCGACCTCCTGGCCCGGCTTGAACGCCCGTTGCCCGCCCGAGACACCGAACACCGTGTGCTCGAGAGCCCGGGCACGCCGACACGCCTGCATGGTACCTTTCGAGTGCCGATGCGGCCTCAGCAAAAACGGGGCGGCGTCACATAGACGAAGGAGTCCCGAATGAGAATTGCGGTAACCGGCGGAAGCGGAAAGCTTGGGCGCAGCGTGCTCACCCGACTGCGCGCAGACGGCCACCACGTCATCAACTTCGACCGTGCCGGAACGCGCGGGCAGGACTTTCTGAGCATCGACCTCAGCAACTACGGCGAGGTGCTCGATGCCTTCAACGGCGTGAATGACCTTGTCGACGGCTTCGACGCGGTCGTGCACCTCGGCGCGATCCCGGCGCCGGGCTTGCGCCCCGACGCGGCCACGTTCCACAACAACATGAACGCCACCTACAACGTCTTTCAGGCCGCCCGCCGTTGCGGCATCCGGCGCATCGTCTACGCGTCGAGCGAGACGGTGCTCGGCCTGCCCTTCGACGTCGACCCGCCGTACCTGCCCGTCGACGAGAAATACCCGGCCCGGCCCGAGAGCACCTATTCCCTGGTCAAGCACCTCGAAGAGCAGCTGGCCATCGAACTGGTGCGCTGGGACCCGCTTCTGTCGATCACCGCATTGCGGTTCTCCAACGTGATGGACCCGGAGGACTACGCCGCGTTCCCGAGCTTTGACGCCGACGCCCGGCTGCGCAAGTGGAACCTCTGGGGCTACATCGACGGCCGTGACGGCGCCCAGGCCGTGGCCCGCGCGCTCGACGTGGCGCAGCCCGGCTTCGAGGCGTTCATCATCGCCGCCGCCGACACGGTCATGAGTCGACCGAACGCCGAACTCGCCGCCGAGGTGTTTCCCGGCGTGGCGTTCACCCGCCCGGTCACCGAGCACGAAACGCTGCTCTCGATCGAGAAGGCCCGGCGGCTGCTCGGCTACGCGCCCGAATACAGCTGGCGGGGCCCGGTGACCGTGGTCACGCCGGCACCGGCGCGCCCGGTGCCGCACCCCGGCCCGGCGCATCCGGTGCCGCACCCCGGCAAGTCCCGGGTCTAGCCCGCCCACGCCCCGGGGCCGGGCCCAGCCCGGTTCAGGCGACCAGCCAGTCGGGCAGCAGCGGCTCGATCAGGCGGTAGTA
>JAWOHA010000275.1:0-14346 GCA_046496385.1 Cryobacterium sp.
GCTGAAAGCAAGGATCCGATGGTGTCCATTTTAGAATCCAATAATCTCGCGGGCAATATTGTTTCTCATGACCTCCAAGGTGCCTCCGACCCAAATGGCTCGAGGAGCTGGCCCGTCTCACCAACACCCCGACGGGCCTGCAGGTAGTGCCCGAACCGCCGGAAACGAGCACCGTGACGGGTGAGACCACGACACACCCGAATGCGAAATCACCCGGTAAGTCGTCGGCGACGCAGGGAACGATTCCGCACGGGGAGCACGGGGAGCACGGGGAGCACGGGGAGAAGTAGCGGCAGAACAGGCGTGACCGAAACCATCGTGAGGGCGTTAGCCGGCGGCAGCGTTCTCAGCCGACGGCGACACCGTCACGGTGATTCAGCGCCTGCGATTCAGCGCCTGCGATTCAGGGCCTGGAATTCAGGGCCTGGAATTCAGGGCCTGCGATCCAGAGTCTGTACCACCGCAATCGCGGCGGGCACCGCGATGCGCCATCGCGACATCGCGCTTGCGGGCACAGTGCGCCCGTTCCCTGCCGGTCGCTCCTCCCGGGCGTGGGCACGACGCTCTCCCCGGCGCCTGACGACGAGCGGAAGGGGGCATGGAGGCTATTCTCGGGGGGAACCTTTAGCGTCACACGTACTGGGTCTTCGTGAGTTCGCCCGGGCCACCGCCCGCCCACCGCAGCTTTCGCCAACAGCAGAGGCCAGACCGATGACCTTCACCCCGCTGACCGACCGACGCTCAGTCACTCCGCGCGCACCCGTGCCGCGGCGAGCGCTGCCCGACGCCGTCGTGATCGCACTGATCGGATTCGCCCTGTCAGTCGCCTTCTCCTGGGTTCCCTCGGTCTGGTACGACGAGTCCGCGACCATCGTCGCCGCGACGCGCAGCTGGGCCGACCTCGGGCGCATGCTCGGTACCGTCGATGCCGTTCACGGCCTCTACTACGCGCTGATGCATGTCTGGTTCGATCTGGTCGGCTACACCCCTTTCACCCTGCGCCTGCCCAGCGCGGTCGCGACGGGCCTGGCCGCCGGACTGATCGTTACCCTCGTGCGCTCCCTGGCCTCCCGGCGCACCGCCGTGTATGCCGGCCTGCTGTTCTGCCTGCTGCCCCGCGTCACCTGGATGGGCGAGGAGGGCCGTTCCTTCGCCCTCACCACGGCCTGCGCGATTGTGCTGACCCTTGTCTTTCTCGCGGCCTGGCGCCGCTCGGCGGCACAGCCGGGCAGCGGATGGTGGGCGCGCTGCCGCTGGTGGTGGCTCTACTCCGCTCTGGCGGTGCTGTTCACCGGGCTCTTTCTCTATGTGGCGTTGCTCGTGGTCGCCCATGGGGTGACCGCCGTCTGGACCACCGTGCGGGCGCGCCGACAGGAGCCGGGCGCCCCGCGCGGGTGGGCTCCGCTGCGCGGCTGGCTGATAGCATCCAT
Source organism: Cryobacterium sp. (assembly GCA_046496385.1). GTDB lineage: Bacteria > Actinomycetota > Actinomycetes > Actinomycetales > Microbacteriaceae > Cryobacterium. Next base: position 1,431 of record JAWOHA010000275.1, read on the forward strand.
CGGCGCGGGGCTTGCCGTGCTGCCGTTCGCCGTTACCGTCGTGGGCCAGTCGGGTCAGGTGAGCTGGATCGACCCCATCAGTTTGCGCACCGTCACCGACGTGTTCGTCGTGCAGTGGTTCATGAGCAACGCCCCGTTTGCGGTGATCGGCTGGGCGCTGATCGTTCTGGGCATAACGGTGTTGCTGAGCCGGGCACGGTCAACGCCGGCGCCCGGTGTCACCAACACCCTCGCGCCCACGACCTCACCGGCCCTGCTTGAGCTCAGCCTGCCCTGGCTGACGGTGCCCACGCTCGGTCTCGTCGCGGCGTCGCTGGTGATGACTCCGGTCTTCTCGCCCCGATACCTGGTCTTCGCGGCCCCCGCCGCGGCCATTCTGATGGCTGTCACCGTGAGCGCCCTGCCCGGGCGCTGGATGCGCCTGAGCTCTATCGCCCTCTGCGTGGCACTGCTCGTTCCCAGCTACGTGGCCCAGCGCCTGCCCGAGGCGAAGCAGAATTCGTCCTGGAGCGAAGTTTCGTCGTTGCTGGAACGCGAACGCGCCATCGCCGACAACGGCGGCGCTGCGGATGGCGTCATCTACGGCCCGGTGCGCCAGCACGCCTCGGCCACGACCCGGGTGATCGCCTACTCGTACCCCGCCGGCTTCGAGGGAACCGTGGACCTGAACATTCAGACGCCCGCGGCGCAGACCGACGGCCTCTGGGAAACCACCTATCCGCTGGCCGAGGTGCAGGACCGGTTCGAGAACCTCGACACCGTCTGGCTGGTGACGAGCGACAGACAGGACTGGCGCCCCAGCATCCGCAGCAAACTGGGCGCGCTCGGTTTCAGCTTCACTGCCGAGTGGAACCTCACCGGCGTGAACGTGCTGCGCTTCACCCGATAGCGGGCGGCCCGGCACCCTGGGTCTCAGCGGTGGCCGGCGGCACGGCCCGGCGCCGGCGGGGCGGCCAGAGCGCTGCGACGTCGCCCCGGCGTACGGCCTGACGGTGCCGCCAGACCGCCATGGCCACGATCAGAAGCACCGCGAACCCGGTTGACAGCTGCCGCAGCTCCTCGTCGGGAATCAGCAGTCGCAGCGTGAGGGCCAGCGGCACGGCCAGCCATTCCCACCGCCCGGTCAGGGCGATGAACGGCAGCAGCAACAGCGCGTACCAGGGGTAACGCGGACTCACGATGAGCAGGGCACTGCCGATCATGACGACTTGCCCGAGCCACGGATGCGCCGGGTCGGTCTTGCAGATCACCAGCACCGCGATGACCAGCAGCAGGGCCGCGGCGACGATCACACCGGCGCTGCCCGGCGCAACGAGCGAGATCAGCGCAAACCGGGTGCCGTCCTCGTAGCCTTCCTCGCTGAGGTACCCCGGCAGGTAGCCCAGCACCCCGATTCCAGTCATCAGCACGTACGGCACGTACAGCACGGCAAAGGTGACGACCGACGCCACGATGACCTTCCAGCCGCGGTGCCGCAGCAGGGCTGGAGCGGCCAAAACGGGGATCAGCTTGGTGGAGATCGCGATGCCCAGGGCGATGCCGCCACGCCAGTGCTTGCCGGCGGCAATGAAGAACACCGCGGCGAGGGTGAAGACCACGCTGAGCATGTCCACATGCGAGTTGGTGATCGCCTCGGTCGCCACCAGCGGACACCAGGCCCACAGCGCGGCGAAACGCGGATTGATGGCATACCGGCGCATGCCGAGCAGCAGCATCACGGTGGTGCCGAGGCTCAACACGAGACCGGCCAGCTGCAGCACCCAGTAGCCCGGTTCAGGACCGGTGAGGGCGCGCACTCCGGCAAAGAAGATCTCGCTGGCCGGCGGGTAGATCGTGGGAACGGTGCTGCGGTTCAGCGTGGAACAGAACACCTCGCCGGAGTCGGTCTTCTCGACCGTTTCGAGGCGCTCCCCCACGCATTCCGGTTCGCCGGCGGAGTTCATGCTGGGGGGCGGGAACAACCAGTCGGGTCGCAACGCGTCGAGACGGTCATCGGCCGGGGTGAAGGCGTACGGCGAGATGCCCGCGTTCTGCACGATGCCGTCCCACGCGTAACGGGCCGAATCTGTGCTGGTATTGGGCGGGCCGGCCATCGCGGCCACACCGATGGCGAGCGATCCGGCCAGAATCAGCGCGGGAACGGCCCTGCCCCGTACCCCGCGCAGCATGATCACGGCGAGCGCGAACAGCGTCCAGAGCACGGCCGTGCCGATCAGCAGCGGCACCCGGTTCGGGTCGGGCGAGAACAGGTCGAAGGCCAGCACCAGATATCCGGTCAGGGCGGCGCTGGCCGCGAGCACAACGGAGACCAGAACGATTCGCACCCGTTCATCTTCGCCCACCGGGCCGCTGTCGGCAGGATTGGCCGGCCCGAGGCGGCGGCGTGTCACCTGACCATAAGATGTGACCGGTCCCGGTTGGCACACTTCAACATCGAGAAGTGGTCAAATTGACTATGCGGCGACTCCTGTACGAAGCCCAACGGGCACTGGCGTCGCCGGTGCGCACTCCGCGCCTGGCCACGGTGCTGGGCCGTCTGCTGGGCGCGGCGTTTCTGATCTGCTTCGGCACCGGACTGTACAGCCACTACCTGCAGGATCCGCTGCCGTGGATGACCTTCAGCACCCGACCCGAATTCTTGTACCAGTGGACCCAGGGCACCCACGTGATCGCCGGGATCCTGTGCTTTCCGCTGCTGCTGGCCAAGCTGTACATCGTCTTTCCCGCGCTGTTCTCCTGGCCGCTGGTGAAATCCTTTCCCCATTTTCTCGAACGCGCCTCGATCGCACTGTTCGTGGGCCTGTCGCTCGTGCAGATCACCATCGGGCTGCTCAACACCTACCAGTGGTACCCGTTTCCGTTCAATTTCAAAGAGGTGCATTACGCCCTCGGCTGGATACTGATCGGCCTGCTGGCCATTCACATTGCCGTGAAGCTGCCCGTCATCGCGGCAACCTGGCGCAAGAAGAACACCATCGACCGCCGCGACAACCTCCCCGGCCCCGGGCCCGGTCGCATCCGCACCGAACGCACCGCCGCCGACCGCGACGCCGACCGTGCGGCCCCGGAGCATCCGGTCGGCGCCGCCGCGTCGAAACGGGCCGATGACGCGGCCGAGGTGCGCCTCTGGGCCACCACCCGGCCCGGCGGATTCACCGGGCGGCTGCTCGACTACATCGATTCCACCCCGGCGCTGCCGTCACGGGTGAGCCGCCGGGCATTCCTCACCACCGTGAGCGTGAGCGCCGTTGCCGTCGCCGGTCTCACTGCCGGCCAGACCGTCGCCCCCCTCGACGCGGTCAACGTGTTCGGGCCGCGCAAGAAGGGCGTCGGCCAGCAGGGTGTGCCCGTGAACCGCACCTCCGAGCAGGCACAGGTCACCGACGGGGCGCTGGACCCGGAGTGGGCCCTGACCGTGGTCTTCGGCGACACTGAGCTGAGCTTCAGCCGCGAACAGCTGCAGGCGATGCCCCAGACGGAAGTGCGCCTGCCGATCGCGTGCGTGGAGGGCTGGAGCCAGATGGCCGTGTGGAGCGGGGTGCGCATGAGGCACCTCGCCGATGCGGTGGGAGCCCCCGCCGGCACCGGGTTCCGGCTCACCAGCCTCGAAGAGCGCGGCGCCTTTCGCCGCACCGACATGGGCCATGAGTACGTGCGCGACCCCCTCACCGTGGTGGCCCTGGTGCTCAACGGTGAGACTCTCGACCTTGAGCACGGCTATCCGGCGCGTATGATCGCGCCCGGTCGGCCCGGGGTGCTGCAAACCAAATGGCTGAGCCGAATCGAGGCGATCACCGCATGAGCGCATCAGCACCGTCGGGGGCCGCGGGCACCGGTTCCGCGCCGGCCCGTGTCACCATCACCCGCAGGCGCGGGCCGAGCCGCCGCATGCGGTACAGCCGCCGGGTGCTCATGGCGCTGGGCATCGTGCTGCTGGCCTGGGGCAGCTACGTCATGGTCGACACGGTGAACGTCACCCGCATCTCGGGACTGGCCCTGTGGACGATCGCGGCCATCATCATTCATGACGCGATCATCGGGCCGGCTCTGTTCGTGGTGGGGCTGCTGCTGCGGCGCGGCGGCCAGAAGCTGCCCGGCACCGTGATCGCCGTGGTGCAGGGCACCCTTGTGGTGGGGTCGATCATGACCCTGATCGTGCTGCCGATCTTCGTGGCGCAGAACCACATCCCCCTCAACCCCAGCATTCTGCCGTTGAACTATGCGCTGAACCTGGCCGTGTTCTGGCTGGCGCTCATCGCCGCGGGAACGGCGCTGTCGGTGGCGCTCTACCTGCGGGCGAAGCGGGCGAACGACCGCCCGTCGAGCAGCCAGGTCTGAACCAGCTGCAGCCCCACGGTGGCGGCACGGATGCTGAGAACATCGACGCCGATCTCCGCCCACGGAAACGAGTCGCTGCGACGCCCGGCTGAGTCCTCCAGGGTGCCCTGGTAGACCAGCTCGTGGTCAGGGTCACCGTGGACCTCCACGATGAGTTCGCCGGCCGGCCCGAGCAGCGCGACACAGCGGCGCAGCAGGGCTTCGGGGTCGCCGCCGATGCCGATGTTGCCGTCCACGAGCAGCAGGGTGCCCCAGGCGCCTTCACGGGGCAGCGGCTCGAACACGGACCGGTTCAGCACGGTCAGGCCGGCGGCCACGGCGATACCCACGGCCGTCGTTGACACGTCGACGCCCACGGCCGCCAGGCCGCGGTCCAGGGCGGCCCGCACCATGCGGCCCGGGCCGCAACCGATGTCGAGCACCGGGCCGGCAGCGCCGTCGAGCAGGGACCGGTCGGTGTGGTCGGCCTCGGCGCTCCAGCGGCCGGCGTTCATGGCCGCGCGGCGCGGGCTGCGAGCCGACTGCGGGCCGTGCAGATACAGTTCGGCCGCGGCGGCGGTGCTTTGCAGCGCGGCCGCATAGGGTTCGGCGCCGCCGGCGCCGAAGGTGGCGGGAACATCACTGTCGTTGACGATGGTCATGAGGTCACTCCCGTCGAGGTCGAGGTCGAGGCCAGTAGTTGCGTGAGTGTAGCGGCAAAACCTCCGTTCGGGGCGGTGCCGGCCACTTCACGGGCCGAATCGATGGTGTCCACGTCGGTGAGCTGCGGGAGCATCTGCACCCGCAGCCCGGCATCCCGCAGCCGGGCCAGTTGCACCGCCCCGGTGTCAGCCCGTGACATCGGTACGCCGCGCAGCAACGCCCCCGTGGGGGCGTTCAACCCGAGTGCCCAGAAGCCGCCGTCGGTCGCGGGGCCGAACCAGGCATCGGGCGCCGTCACCGAGGCCTCACCGGCGGCGCTCTGCGCGAAGGCGGCGAAAACCGGGGCGAGCAGCTCGGCGGTGACCTGCGGGGTGTCCATGCCCACGAGCACGGTCGGTTCGTCGCAGTGGTCGAAGATGGCGGCGAGGCGGGTGTCGAGGCCTCCGCCCACCTGGGGCAGAATTTCCCAGTCGGCAGCGGCCGGCGGGGGCGTGGCGCCGTCGAATGCGAGCACGTGGCGCACCCCGGTGATCGCGCCGAGGGCGTTGAGGGTGTCGTTCAGGCTCGCCGAGGCCAGTGTGGCGGCATCCATAAGGCTCAACGGTGGATGCAGGCGCGTCTTGACCTTGCCCGGCAGGCACTCCTTGGCGATCACGACGAGAATGCTCATTTGCGTACCTCCCGCAGCAGTCGGGACATGTCGGCGATGGCGGTCAGTGTGCCGCGTACGGTTCCGGTCACCTTGCTGCGGCCCACTCTCGGCGCGTAGGGGGTGTCCACCTCGAGAATGCTCCAGCCGGCCTCGGACGCGCGCAGGAACATCTCGAGCGGGTACCCGCTGCGGCGGTCGCGCAGGTCGAGGTTGAGAAGGTTCTCGCGGTTGGCGGCCCGCATCGGGCCCAGATCATGAATTCGCACGCCTGTTATTCGGCGCAGTCGCCAGGAAAGAGTGGTGTTGGCGATTCGGGCATGCACCGGCCACGATCCGGCCTCGGTGGGACGACGCCGACCGAGCACCAGATCGGCCGTGCCGGCGCTCACCGGATCGACCACCAGCGGCAGGTCTTCGGGATTCATCGACGCGTCGGCGTCACAGAACGCTACGATCGGCGCGGTCGCGGCGAGCAGCCCGGCGTGTGCCGCAGCGCCGAATCCGCGGCGGGATTCGTGCACCACGGTTGCGCCGGCAGCCCGTGCCAGGTCGGCCGACCCGTCGGTGGAACCGTTGTCGACCACGATGGCCCGGTACCCGTCGGGCAGTTGGGCGAGCACCCAGGGCAGTGCGCCGGCCTCGTTCAGGCAGGGCAGCACAACATCCACCCGGATTGGCGGGCTGGCTGGAATCGGCGTCATGGATCGAGACTATGTCGGGGCACCTGAGAGTATCTCTGCAACACGGTTCACACGCGGCATGATCTGCGATTTCGGTGGTTGTCCCGTCGTTGCCCTTGCGGGTTTGCCGGTCACTGCGGCACGGCTTTCTGCCGCCCCGCGCGCCGAGGCGCTGCGGGGCCGTCGCCTTCTGGTGATCGACGACGACCCCACGGTGAGGTGCGTGCGGCGAACCTGGCCCGCGCATGCTGCTTCGCCGGCTCCTGCCGACCGCCGGCTAGGCGACGGCACTGCGCAACGGCGCCGTCGCGAATTCTCGCATGCCCTCTTCGAAGCTCACACCGGCCGTCCACACGAGTTCACTGCGCAGCCGCTCTGACGACGCGGTGATGTGCCGCACATCACCCAGGCGGTACTCCCCCGTCACGATGGGCTCGGGTGCGTTCGCGGCGCGGCTCAGCGCCGCGGCCATCTCACCGATCGTGTGCACGGTGCCGCTGCCCACGTTGAACGGGCGGAACAGCCGGGCGTCGGCCGTCTCGGTCCAGTCGATGGCGGCGAGGTTCGCCGAGGCGATGTCGCGCACGTGCACGAAGTCGCGACGCTGGGCGCCGTCTTCGAACACCCGAGCCACGTCGCCGCGGGCCAACGCCGAGCGAAACAGCGACGCGACCCCGGCATACGGGGTGTTCTGCGGCATTCCCGGGCCGTACACGTTGTGGTATCGCAGTGCGGCGACCCGGCCGCCGGTGCTGCGCGCCCACGCGGTGGCCAGGTATTCCTGGCCCAGCTTGCTGCTCGCATACACGTTGCGCGGGTCGACCGGGTCGTCTTCGGACACCAGCACCGGCACGAGCGGTTGCCCCGTTGCCGTGTCGACGGGGTCGAAGATGCCGGCGTCGAGGTCGACGGCACGGCGTGGCGGCGGCCGGGTGAAGCCGGTGGAGCTCTGGTAGCTGCCCTCGCCGTAGACGACCATCGACGACGCGAGCACGAGCCGGTCGATGCCGGCGACCTGCATGGCGGCCAGCATCACGGCGGTGCCGACCTCGTTGCTGGTGACGTAATCGGGGGCGTCCGAGAAGTTCACGCCGAGGCCCACCTTGGCCGCCTGATGGCAGACCACGTCGATGCCCTCCAGCGCGGCGGCAGCCTGCCGGGGGTCGGTCACGTCGCCGAGCACGAAGTCGACCCGGTCGTCGATGACGGGCGGGGTGCCGTGCACGTCGGCGCGCAGGTTGTCGAGCACCCGCACCGGCCAGCCCCGGTCGAGTGCGGCCGTCACGATGGCGCTGCCGATAAAGCCGGCCCCGCCGGTCACGAGTAGATGCGGGGTGCTCACCGGGCACCATCCGACGACGCCGTCTGCGTCGAGGCCTGCGGCGGGTGCAGCGGGGCGGTGAAGCTCGGAAAGTGCAGCACCTCGCGGGAGAGCACGGCCTGCACCTGATCGGGCGCGATGAGCTGGCGGGCGGTGAAGTCGACCGGGACCGCGGCGAGGATGCCGTCGATGGCGGCGAGGATGCGAGGCTGGGCCTCCCGCAGGCGACGGAACACGACGGCGGCGGTGACGGCGTTCGCGGATTCGCCTTCGGCCGGGCTCAGCCCGGCGTCGGCGTCGGTGACGAAGGACAGGTTGACCGTGGCCATGTTGAGTTCGCCGGCCAACACCACCTCGGGGTACTGCGTCATGTTCACGATGTGGGCACCGCTGGCGCGAAACCAGTTGGACTCGGCGCGGGTGCTGAACCGCGGGCCCTGAATCACCACGACGGTGCCGGTGGGTGCAAAGTTCTCGTTCAGGGTTTTCAGGGCCGCGACGGCGAACCGGCGCAGCGTGGGGTCGAAGGGATCGGCGGCCGACAGGTGCTGCACTGAACCGGCGTCGAAGAAGGTGTCGGCGCGGCCGGTGGTGCGGTCGATGAACTGGTCGGGGACCACAAGCAGTCCCGGCGGGTACTCGGGGGCGACCCCGCCCACGGCCGAGGAGGAGATGATCGCGCGAACGCCGAGCGATGCCAGAGCCCACATATTGGCGCGGTAGCCGATCAGGTGCGGGGCGACCGAGTGGGAGGTGCCGTGCCGCGGCACGAACGCCACCCGGCGCCCGGCACGTTCTCCCACGGTGACCCGCACTGTGCCGTAGGGCGTGGCGACTTCGTGGGTGGTGGACTGATCGGGGGCGAAAATCTCGTACAGGCCGGAGCCACCGATCACGGCGATGCGGGCGATGTCGCTCGCGGTCGCGTCGGGCCTGAAGCCTGCGGGGGCGCTCGGGGCGGGGGCGCTCGGTGCTGGGGTGCTCGGTGCTGGTGTGTTCGCTGCGGGGTCGGTCACGAGAGCTCCAATAGTCACGAATCGCGGTGATCGTAGTCTGCCACCCGGCCGGGTGCCGACCGGTCAGTGCACGTAGATGCGGATGGGGGCGGCGAGCGGGCCGGGCGCGCTCAGGGTGAAACCGGACAGCTGGCCGTCGCCGGAATATCCGACGGCGGCCACGGTTGATTCGCCGCCCGTGACACGGTAGCTGCTGCCCGCGGCCAGGGGCAGGTCTGCAGGGGCGCCGGCCGCGACGGTGACGCTCAGTGCGGGGCCGCTGTCGGGGGTCGCGACCAGGGTCGCATCCGTCGCGGCGGTGTTCACCAGGTGCAGGGTGGGGGACGGGCCGTCGGCGACGCTGACCAGAAACTCTCCCGGCAGCGCGCTGCTGGAGGCAGACCAGGCGAAATCGCGACTGGTGCTGCCCACGACGGAGGTGCGCCCGGCGGCGACAACGGGTTCGTCGCTCTCCACGAAAACCGAGTACGAGCCCACGGCCAGGTCGGCGAACGGCACCTCGGTGACGATTCCCGGCTGCAGCACCACCTCGGTCGACGATCCGGTTCCGGTCGCAGCGGCGTTGACGACTCCGATGCGCACGGTGGCTGCCTCGTCGCTGGTGGACAAGACGCGCACCGTGGGGATCGCGTCGGGGTCCGGCGACTGCTCGGCACCGGGGGCGATGGCCACCCGCAGACCGGCGATGACCTGTTCGAGCGCGGGGCCCGCGGAGGGGCCGATCAGTTCCACGCCGCCGGGCTCGATGCCTCGAATGCTGCTCTGCTCGAGGGCGGCGGCCACCTGCCCGCCGGTGCTCGTGACACGCACGATGGGCGATTGCAGGTTCGGCGCCAGGCCGGCGAGGGCAATCACGCGCTGTTCGCCCGGCTGCACCAGAATGCCGCTGGCGCCGGGGGCGTCGACGACACCGGTCTCACCGTAGACGGTGAGCTCAACGGTGGCGAGAACGGTGGTGGGGTTGCTCAACAGCACCAGGCTCGATCGGCCCACGTCGGTGGATCCGCCCACAAGCCAGGAGTCGTTGGCTGCTTCTGTGCATGCGGCGACGGCGAGCCCGCCCAGGGTTTCACCGGCGGCGACCTGGGATTGACTGCCCGAGACCAGCGGCGCCACGGTGGTGCCCGCGGTGGGAGGCACGGTGAGCTGCCGCGGCGCCGCTTCGGGTGCCTCTGCGGCGTTGTCGACCGGGTCGATAACGGATGTCTGGGGCTCGATCACGTCGCCGGTGTCACTGCGTGCCGCGAAGACGGCTTCGGCACGGCCGACGCTCGTCACGGCCTGGGCCTGGCTGGAATCCTCGGCCAGGGTCAGCAGGGGTCCCGGGCAGACCCTCAGCTGTTCGGTCGGGGTCGGCGACACGACGGCGGATGCCGGCGGGATGACCAGGCTCGTGCCGGGCAGCACGATTGCGGCGCCGACCAGCGTGACCGCGACGCCGAGCGCGACGAACCCTGCGACGGCGCGACCGCCCACCCGGGCGATGCCGCGGGTGCGGTCGCGCCTGTCGCGCGCGGCATCGCCGGCGTCAGCGGGAGCGGTCGCCGGGGGCGGGGTCTGCCGGTTATCGGGCATTCGTGGGCTCCTCGGGGTCAAGGCCCGCGGCGGCGTCGGTGGGCAGGGCGGCGTCGGTGGGCGCGGGCCGGGCGCACCTGCTTCGGCTTGACGCGGCCGAAACGTTTCTTCCGTTTCACGCTCGTGCGCGCGGCCCGGCGAATGGAGTCCCGGTTGGCCTGGCGCTCGGCCTCCCGGCCGGCTCCGGTGGGGATGGACAGCAGCACCGTGCCGCCGATGACCCCGATGGCGATGAGCAGGCTGATGAAGCCCACGATGCCGCCGGCCTGATCGGGCAGTTCGGGGAAGACCACGGCGTCCGTGGACTCCTGCTGCCACAGCCGACCGAAGGCCGTGTCGCCGACGGTGGCGAGCGCGGCGTTGCCGTCCAGAGCCGTGGCGGTGCGCAGCTCGGTTTCGGCCGCCGCCACGGTCACGGCACTCGTGGTCTGCACGGTCTCGGCACCAGAGACGTCACTCGTGACGCTGGTTCCCGCGCTCTGCAGCACAATGAACCGCACGCCGATCTCGTTCAGTGCCACGGAGACGTCGGAGCCGCTGCGGGAGGCCAGGTTACCGGCCAGGTCGGCGAGTTGCTTCTGCTCGGCGTTCAGGGTGCGGTCGGTGCTGTGCAGCGTGGACTGTTTGTCGAGAGTGTCACCGTCGCCGCGCAGCACGGTGACAAGCAGCCCGCCGTCGCTCTGCGGCGTCAGCTGCAGGATGCCCACGCGGGGGTCGACCTGGGCTTCGGCGGCGACGAATGCCGGCTGGGTACGGTCGATCCCCTCGGCGACGACGCTGGTTCCGAGGGGAATCGCCGCGGCGAGCGGCACTGCGACCACGATGGCCGCGACGCCCGCAACGACGGCGGGCACGAAGGCGAAGCGGCGCAGGCCCCGCACGGCCAGAACGACGCCGCCGATCAGACCCAGCCAGTACAGGCTCAGGCCGGTGCCGGCCCAGAGACTCACCGGTGTGGCGCCCGACACTGCGAGGGACATGTGGGAGGCGGCGAATGCTGTGGCGAAGCCGAGCAGCGCGGTGAACAGTGCCACGGTGCCGGCGCGGGAGCCGGGTAGGAATAAGGACAATACGGCGAGCACGGCGATCGGGGCCAGCAGCACCGCGATCAGGATCACCCCGCCGCCCTCGCCGAGTCCGGCGAGCATGCTCTGCCAGCCGCCGAGGTCGCCGGCTGGAAAGCCGAGCAACAGCGCCCAGACGCTCACCGGGTCGCTGGCGACGGGCACACCGGGGTCGGCGAGCAGGGCCAGCCAGGTGCCGCGCAGGCCCTGATCAACGATCAGCGGCAGAAAGATAGCCAGGGCCGGCAGCGGTATTCCGATGAAGCGCATGGCGCTGCGACCGCTGAACACCGTGGTGAGCAGCCAGATCACGAGCAGCGCCGGAGCCAGCGACGGGGCGCAGGCGATGACCGCCGCGAAGAGGAGCGCCGCCGCCGCGGACGCCGACCAGGATCGGGCCGCGGCGAACGCGGCGAAGAACAGCCACGGCAGCAGCAGGTGCACGAGAATAGCCGCCGGGCGGCCCTCCGCGAGGGCGGTCAGAAAGGTCGGCGAGAAGATCCACAGCGTGGCGGCGACGGCGCGCAGCGCGCCTCGCTCGGTGAGCCGGGCGGCGGCCAGCCATGCCCCGAGCGAGGCGAGCGGCAGCGCCAGCAGGTACAGCATGACCAGGGCAGCCGACGTGTCCCAGAACGAGAGGGAGCCGAGAATGGCCAGCACCGCGGCGAAGGGGTCGGCCGCACCGACGAAGCCCAATCCGATGTCACGCCAGCCGTAACCGACCTGTGCCCAGAGTTCGGCAGGGCTGCCGGAGAGCGGCAGCAGGCCGCCACCGGTGAGGGTGCGGGCTCCGAGCAGCGGGGCGAACACGGCCACACCCACTACCGCCGCGGTGAGCACAGACCAGGCGCCGCCGCCGGAGACGAAGCGGATCTCGGGCCGGTCGCCGCGGGCCGCGTACAGCGAGGCTTCCTTGCGCAGCGCATGCCGGCGGCGCACCTCGCCCGAGGGCACACGCAACGACGCGAGGGCCGACCAGGTGAGCACCCGGTTGGCTGCGAGCCGGCGGCGAGCGTCCCGAACGCGCAGCAATTTCAGGGCCGCATCGAACGCCGCAGAGAATTCTCCGAGGATAGCTCCGGGCTCTTTGCGCAGCAGCTGTCCGAGCGAGCGAACAACGGCCAGCGGGATCAGGGACAGCCAGTGGAACAGCAGCGCCCACGCCGGCGAGTACACCAGCCGGCGGTGCAGCTGGGCGGATCGTTCCGCACGCAGGCGTTTGCGGCGCAGCAGTCCCCGTGAAGACTGGTTGGGCCCGGCGATGCCGGCCCCCGCCGAGGTGACTCGGGCGGCGGACACGACCGACACCCGGTAACCGGCCAGGCGCACCCGAATGCAGAAGTCGAGGGCGTCGTCGGCGGTGGGAAGTGCCGGGTCGAACCCGCCCAGCTGCGCCCAGACGGTGTGGCGCACGAGCATGCCTCCGGCGCTCACGGCCAGAACGTCACTGAGGCCGTCGTGCTGGCCCTGGTCCAGCTCGCTCTCCACGAGCGTCACGGTTGCTCCGAGCGGGGTGACCGATTCGCCGAAGTGATGAATACGGTTGCCGGCACCCCAGTCGACCACCTTGGGACCGGCGACGGCGACGGACGCCGCGATCTCCAGCTCCCCCAGCAGTGCGGCGAGCG
>JAWOHA010000300.1:0-5450 GCA_046496385.1 Cryobacterium sp.
TGGTCGACGAGGGCATGCTGAGAGTCTGGCCGGGATAGATGATGCTGGACCAGCCCAGCCCGTTGGCGTCCAGAACCTGCTGCACGGACACCCCGGCGCGGTCGCCGCGACTCCCCCGGCGGCCACCCCGGCCGCACCCGCCCCGTCCACGGCCGGCAGCAGCCACACCATCGTGTCGGGCGACACCATCAGCACGATCGCGGCTCGCGCCGGGGTGTCCGTGCAGCAGGTTCTGGACGCCAACGGGCTGGGCTGGTCCAGCATCATCTATCCCGGCCAGACTCTCAGCATGCCCTCGTCGACCAGCGCGATCGCTTCGGTCGGCTCCGTGGCACCCACCCCGATCGTGACCAAACCGGCACTGCGCGTCACCGCGGGAGTCGCGACGGAGATGACCGCCGAGATGCGGCAGAACGCGCAGACGATCGTGTCGGTGGGCCGAGCCGCCGGGGTGTCGGAACAGGGGCTCGTGATCGCCCTCGCCGCCGCCGCCCAGGAATCCGGCCTGCGCAACATCAACTTCGGTGACCGTGACTCCCTCGGCCTGTTCCAGCAGCGCCCCAGTAGCGGCTGGGGTTCAATGGAGCAGGTGCAGAACCCGGTGCGGGCCAGCCAGGCATTTTTCGGCGGCGCCGGCAACCCGAACCCGGGCGTGACCCGGGGGCTGTTGGACATCTCCGGGTGGACCGCCATGAGCGTCACCGAAGCGGCCCAGGCCGTGCAGATTTCCGCCTACCCGAACCACTACGCCAAGTGGGAGACCTCCGCCCGGCTCTGGCTCACCCAAGTGAGTTAGCCGGGGTGCCCGCACTCCGGAAACTTCGACCGAGAACCGGGTGGGCGGAGTGTTTGCGAACTCTTCGCCCCGGGACTCCCTAGAATCAATGAAGTGAGCGAACCCCCGTCCGACCCCATGATCGGCCGTCTGTTAGACGGTCGCTACGAGGTGCGCTCACGCATCGCGCGCGGGGGCATGGCGACCGTCTACCTGGCTACAGATGTGCGCCTGGAACGCCGCGTCGCGTTGAAGGTCATGCACGGCCATCTCGCCGACGACAGTGATTTTCGTGACCGCTTCATTCAGGAAGCCCGCTCGGCGGCGCGCCTGGCCCACCCGAACGTCGTGAACGTCTTCGACCAGGGCCAGGATGCGGATATGGCTTACCTGGTGATGGAGTACCTCCCCGGCATCACCCTGCGCGATCTGCTCAAAGACTACGGCCGGCTGACTCCCGAGCAGACCCTGGACATTCTCGAGGCGGTGCTCAGCGGCCTCGCCGCCGCTCACAAGGCCGGGATCGTGCACCGCGACGTGAAGCCCGAGAACGTGCTGCTCGCCGACGACGGCCGCATCAAAATCAGTGACTTCGGTCTGGCCCGAGCCAGCAACAACAATACGGCGACCGGGCAGGCACTGCTGGGCACGATCGCCTACCTCTCCCCCGAACTGGTCACCCGCGGCGTCGCCGACGCCCGCAGCGACATCTATGCCCTCGGCATCATGACCTTTGAAATGCTCACCGGCGAGCAGCCCTATGTGGGTGATGCGCCCATGCAGATCGCGTACCAGCACGCCAACGACACCGTGCCGGTGCCGAGCAGCCGGGTGGCGTCCATCCCGGAGGAGCTTGATGAGCTCGTGCTTTGGGCTACGGCCAGGGATCCCGAACAGCGCCCCCGCGACGCACGGGTCATGCTGGACCAGCTTCTCGATACCGGTAGTCTGATGCGTCCGGCTGCCGGGGCGGCGTCGACCATGGTGCTCCCGGCAGGAGGTCTGTCATCGACCGGGGCGGGCGTCGCCCCCAAGACCGGCGCCGTCACCGATCTCACCGCAGACGCCGCAACCCGCGCGTTCGGCGGCGGCCCTCTGGCCGCCACGATCGTGCCGGATTCCGTCGACTCCCCCGGGTCTGCGTCCGCCGGCGCCAAACTGTCCGGCAAGTCTCGCCGCCGCAAGACGCGCGGTTTCTGGCTCTTCACCCTCATCGTCTTGCTCGCCGCCGCCTTCGCGGGAACCGGATGGTATTTCGGTTCCGGCCCGGGATCTGAGGTGTCCGTGCCCGTTGTCGCGGGCTCCACGCTGGAGCAGGCCAGCGCCGAGTTGTCCGAGCTGGGCCTGGGAACGAGCGCCGGATCCGTCTACAGTTCCACCGTCCCGGCCGGCATTGTGATCGCAACCGATCCTGGCCCGGGTACCCGTGTGGCCAACGACGCCGACATCGCCGTGACCGTCTCTCTCGGTCTGCAGCCGATCACCCTGCCGCCGCTGGCCGGCCTCACCCGGGCTGATGCCGAGCAGGCCCTCACCGACCTGACCGCACAGGTCGGCAGCACCGATGAGGTCTTCAATGCCGATGCCGACGAGGGGATCGTGCTGTCGGCCACGACCGAGACCGACGGCACCGACGTCTCCGAGGGCGGGCCGTATTTCGAGGGCCTCGCCGTCAATATGGTGGTGTCGCTCGGACCCATCCCCTCCGTGAACGGCAGAACGTTCGACGACGCCACCGCGATTCTCACCGAACGCGGCCTCCTCGTGCGGTCCGGGGAAGAGTCATACAACGACGCCGTTCCGGCCGGTAGCGTGATCCGGGCCACCGTGCCCGAAGGCGTCCTGCGCGAAGGCGCTACCCTCACCTTGACCATCTCGCGCGGCCCGGAACCCGTCGAGATTCCCAACGCGGTGGGCCTCGGTTGGAACGAGGGCAAACAGCTTTTGCTCGACCGCGGATTCAAGCTCGATTACCAGTTCGGCGCAGATGAGATCGCCCTGCTCCTGAAGGTGGAATCGACGAGTCCGGCAGCGGGTTCCTCGGCTCCGCGCGGCAGCACCGTGACGCTCACTCCCGCGAACCCGTTTCTGCGCTAGATGCCTGTTCCCATTGACGTTGTGAGCACAGTCGATCGGTGATTCACCGCCGATGCCGGTATGGGGTCTGTGGTGGTTGTGGCTATGGCTCCAGTCTTGGTAGGCGGCTGCTCGGACCGCGCCTGAGTGATAGTGACTTCGTAGACCCACTCTGCGGCGAGGGTGCGGTGGCCGCCGCCGGGGATACGGCCGAGTTTTTTCACCTCAACGTGCACCAGCTCACCGGGGGTTTTCCGCTCGTACCGGATCGGTTGGGGTTTGCGCACCGGCAGGCCGGTGTTCTGGTCGAGATGACCCGGCAACGGCATCCGGTACCGGTTGAGCACCGTGGACTGCGGCAGCCGCTCGGTGAGCCGCGCGCAGTGGTTCGGTGATGAGTGCGAGCGAGACGGCCGGTCGGCGAGGCCGGCGAGGCCGGCGAGGCCGGCGGCGCCATGGGTGCGATACCGGGGCACCCCTGTGGAGACGGTCGCGCGGGAGACCCGCAGGCGTTCGGCGACACGGGCCAGGGCCCAGCCGTTGTTCACGCCGAGCTGCACCAGCTTCAGCCTGCCTTCTGGGGTCAGGGGTGCGTGGGAGCAACACCTGCCGATCGCACGCACGTTCCCGGCCCGGTATCGCAGTGCCCGGTACTGCAGGGCCCGGTACCGCGGCGGGACTGTTCTAGAGGGGCAGCAGCGGATCGATCCCGACCGCGACGAACAACAGCGTCAGGTATGCGATGGACCCGTGGAACACCCGCATCGGAGACACCCGTTCGTGACGGATGGCGAGGTTGTACAGACGGTGTGTCTCGTAAATGAACCATCCGCCGGTGACCAGGGCGACCGCGGAGTAGAGCAACCCCATGTCGGCAACGGGGATCAGCAGGAGCGAGCACGCGACGGTCGCCCAGGCGTACAGGATGACCTGAAGGCCGACCTGCGCGCGACCGCGCACAGCCCCGAGCATCGGAACCCCGGCGGCGCGGTAGTCGTCGCGGTACTTCATGGACAAGGGCCAGTAGTGCGGCGGCGTCCACAGAAAAATGATCAAGAACAGAATGAACGGGGGCCACGACAGCTCGCCGGTCACAGCAGCCCATCCGATCAGCACGGGCATACAGCCGGCGACACCGCCCCAGACGATGTTCTGCGCCGTGCGACGTTTGAGAACGATGGTGTAGAAGACCACGTAGAGCAAAATGGCGGCCAGAGACAGTGCCGCGGCCAGCCAGTTGGTGAAAACCCAGAGCCAGACGATGGATGCGGCGCCGAGCGCCCAGGCGAAGACCAGGGCCTCCCGGTCGCTTAGCTCACCCGTGACGAGCGGGCGGTTCTTGGTGCGGTTCATCACCCGGTCGATGTCCCGGTCGATGTAACAGTTGAAGGCCCCCGCCGATCCGGCGCTCAAAGAGCCGCCCACCAGTGTGGCCAAAATCAGCCACAGGCTGGGAAGCCCCCGTTCCGCGAGAATCATCGTGGGTGCCGTCACCACCAGCAGCAACTCGACGACCCGGGGTTTAGTGAGGGCGACGTAGGCCTTGACCGTGCGTCGAATGCTGCGGGTGCCGCTCACGGCGGAATTTTTTACGGCGACGTCCATTGCTCCTCTAACGCTGTGCAAGTTGCTCAATTCTACGCCATGACGAGCCCCCTTCGGGGCAGCCCTGCCGGTCGAACCGGTCGCTCAGGCAGCTCATCGTCATACGCTGTCACGTATCGACGGAGGTTCCGTATACTTGAAGTGCTCGCCAGTCGCAGTGACAGCATCCGTGAGCCACTCCCGAACGGGACTCACCCAGCAGCACGACGATTCATTCCGAGCGCTACACTCCAAATTCTTTGGGTGGGTTGACGACAGCCTGCCCTCTTTGCTTTTTTAGAAGGGTCAGTACACGTGGCAGTAATGCAGTGGGATTCCATCGACAACCACGCGGTCGACACCGCACGCCTTCTCGCGGCGGACGCCGTGGAGAAGGTCGGCAACGGGCACCCGGGAACGGCCATGAGCCTCGCTCCGGCCGCGTACCTCTTGTTTCAGAAGGTCATGCGCCGCGACCCGGCCGACAACGACTGGCTCGGCCGTGACCGTTTCATCCTCTCGGTGGGCCACAGCTCACTGACCCAGTACGTGCAGCTGTACCTGGGCGGCTACGGCCTCGAGCTCGAGGACCTCAAGGCCCTGCGCACCTGGGGCTCCAAGACCCCCGGGCACCCGGAGTACGGCCACACCGACGGTGTGGAGATCACGACGGGCCCGCTCGGCCAGGGCCTCGCCTCCGCCGTCGGCTTCGCCTACGCCGCGCGCTTCGAGCGCGGCCTGTTCGACCCGGATGCCGCCACCGGCACCAGCCCGTTCGATCACTTCGTGTACGTGATCGCCGGCGACGGCGACCTGCAGGAAGGCATCACCAGCGAGGCCTCCTCGCTCGCCGGCCACCAGCAGCTCGGCAACCTGATCGCGATCTACGACAGCAACCAGATCTCGATCGAGGACGACACCAACATCGCCTTCACCGAAGATGTCGCCGCGCGCTACGCCGCATACGACTGGCATGTGCAGACGGTCGATTGGAAGAAGACCGGCTCCTACGTCA
>JAWOHA010000195.1:0-8093 GCA_046496385.1 Cryobacterium sp.
TGAGGTCGGGTTCGGGGAGCGGTCAGAGGGCGAGGTCGCGGCGGTGGGCGCCCCACCCCGCGAGCGCGAACACGGCGGCGCCGAGACTGAGCATCACGGCGGCGGCGGCCCAGTCGGCGTCGATCGCGGCGCTCACCGGAGTGTGCGTGAACGGTGACAGCTGGCGCAGCCAGTCGGGCAGGCCGAAGACGCCGCCGAACTGGCCGATGAACACCGCGCCGAGCAGAATGGACCAGTTCAGAGCGATGCTCACCCGCGGCACGAACGCGTAGAGCAGCGCCGCGATGGCCAGCATGAGCAGCGCCGCCGGCAGCTGCGCCAGCCCCGACACGACCACGCTGGCCACCCGGTCGACGGTGTCGGTCGACCGGGTCAACCCGAGCGCCGCACCGGCCACCGCCGACGTCAGCACCAAGGCGATCGCCACGGCCCCGAGCACCAGGTAGTCGAGCACCCAGCGCGTGCGCCGCACCGGCATCGCCAGCAGCAGCTCGGCCGCTCCCCCGGTCTCCTCCTGCCGCAACCGAATAACGGCCTGCATCGCCGAGACGGCCGCGAGCACCCCGATGATGCTGAAGATCGCGGCCGTGAACCGGTCGATCAGCGAGCCCTGCCCGCCGGGAGCCATGCTCGCCAGCGCTCCGCCGACCACCGGATTGCTCTCGGCGAGGTTCGCGACGGTCTCGCCCAGACTGCCGGTGATCAGCCCGAAGATCAGCCCCGCACTCGACCAGCCGAGAATCGAGGGCCACTGCAGCCGCCAGGCCAGCCCGAACGAGCCGCGCAGCCGGGCCGAGCCGTGCTCCCGGCCGCCGCGCTCGGGCAGCACGCTGGCGTCGAGGTCCCGGGCAGACTGCAGCAGCAGCACCACCCCGATCAGAGCCGACGCGAACCCCACGCTGAGCAGCAGCGTGGCCGGCTGCGGGGTCAGGAACGGGCTGGTCTGCTGACCCCAGCCGAGGGGTGACAACCAGCTCGGCCAGGCGCTGCGCATACTGAGGCCGTCAGCGGATGCCGTGCCGCCCGCATCTCCGGCGGCGCGCAGCACGTAGGCGAGCCCGATCACCGCTGCGGCGAGCCCGTTCGCGCCGCGCGCGGTGCGCAGCAGTTGCGCGCAGACCAGCCCCACGGCCAGAAAAGCCAGCCCGGTGGCGGCGAGCGCTGCGGCGCTCAGCAGCGCCCCGGTCGGGGCGAAGCCCACGGCCAGAAAGGCCAGCCAGACTCCGCCGCCGAGCAGCACGTTCGCGGCGGAGCCGTGCAGCACCGTCGCCACCAGCGGCAGCAGCCGCCCCGCCGTGGTGGCGCCCACCAGGGCGGCGCGGCCGGATTCCTCCTCGGCGCGGGAGTGCCGCACCGCCAGGAACGTGTTCATGAACGCCACCGCGGCGGCGAGAAAGGCGAAGAGCTGGAAGAAGACCAGGGCGTCGACATCCGTTCCCTGCGGCACGCCGCGCAGCATGAGCAGGCTCGGGGTCGCCACGGCGATGCGCACGAGCATTTCGCGTTCGGCTGCGGAGCCGAAACTGGCCTCGACGGCCAGAGAACTCAGCCCGATGAGGGCGGCGATGGTGAGCACCCAGACCGGCACGTGAAGACGGTCACGGCGAACGCGCAGCCAGAGCAGCTGAAGCAGCGGGCCGCGCCAGTCCGGGGCGGGGCGCGGCGAGACGCGGTGTGCGTCAGGAGCGTGCGGGGGCTGGCCGGGGGCGGTCGGATCGCCCGGCCGGGGGCGCGCAGCCGCGTGCCACGGCGCGGTGGTGCGACTCATGACGGGGGCGCCGCCCCGGAACGGTCGGCCGGGCCGACCACGTCTTCGTGATAGTGACGCAGAAAGAGTTCTTCGAGCGAGGGCGGCGCGATGCGCAGGCCCTGCACGCGCAGGTCGGCGAGCAGCGGCAGCACGTCGGGCAGGGTGTCGCTCTCGGCCGTGAAGCTCACCTGGCCGCCCGCGATCGTGAAGTCGTGCACACCGGGGATGCCGGAAGCCAGCTGTCCGAGGGTCCCCTCGGACAGCTCCGCAGCGGCGAAAACCACGGCGGTGCGGGTGAGGTGGCGCAGGTCGGCGAGGGTGCCGGTCTCCACCGTGCGGCCGGCCCGGATGATGGTGACCCGGTCACAGAGGTGCTCCACCTCGGAGAGAACGTGGCTGGAGAGCAGCACGGCGGCTCCGTCGGCGGCCGCGGCCTGGATCTCGCGGCGGAAGACCTCCACCATGAGCGGGTCGAGGCCCGAGGTGGGTTCATCGAGCACGTAGAGGTCGGCGGGCGTGGAGAGCGCGGCGACGAGGGCGACCTTCTGCCGGTTGCCGGTGGAGTAGGTGCGGCCCTTCTTGCTCGGGTCGAGGTTGAAGGCGTCGAGCAGGTGCGCGCGGCGAGCGCGTTCCGGGGCGGTGCCGGCGGCGCCGCGCAACCGGCCGAGCAGGTCGATGGCCTCTCCGCCGGAGAGATTGGGCCAGAGGGCGACGTCTCCGGGAACGTAGGCCATGCGGCGGTGCAGGGCGGAGGCATTCGTCCAGGGATCGCGGCCGAAGACCGTGCTGCTGCCGCCGCTGGAACGCATCAGGCCGAGCAGAATGCGGATGGTGGTGGACTTTCCGGCCCCGTTCGGCCCGAGAAAACCGTGGATCTCCCCGACCTCAACGGTGAGGTCGAGGCCGTCGAGGGCGAGCACCCGACCGAAATTCTTGTGCAACCCCCGCGTCTGGATGACGGTGTTCATGGCATCGAGGTTACGCCGGTTCGATGCGAAATCATAAGAAGTACTGCAAAGTCATAAGAAGTACTGCCAAGTCGTAGGAAGCACCGCGAAATTGTAGGAAGCACCGCGAAGTCGTGGAGAAGCGGGGCGACCACGGGGCGACCGCCGGGCGACCGCGGGATGAGCCGAGCGGTGTCGCGGCACGTCGTTGTCCTCAGCGCGTCCGCGGGCGGATGCGGCAGCGGCAGCGGCAGCGGCACGCTCGTCGGCGGGCCGCCGTAGAGTCAGAGCATCACTATTCTGCGGGCGCAGCCCATCGACCGGAGCATTCGGCGGCTCGCGCTGCCCGCACTCGGCGCCCTCGTGGCCGAGCCGCTGTTCCTGCTCGCCGACGCGGCCATGATCGGTCATCTCGGCACGATCCCGCTGGCCGGCCTGGGCATCGCGAGCGCGGTGCTGCAGACGATCATCGGGCTGATGGTGTTTCTGGCCTACAGCACCGCCCCTGCCGTGGCCCGCCGGCTCGGCGCCGGAGACATGCGCCGTGCGGTCAGCGTGGGCATCGACGGGCTCTGGCTCGCCCTTGGGCTCGGAGTCGGGCTGGCGCTGCTCGGCCGGCTGGCCACGCCCGCCCTGGTGGGCGCGTTCGGCGCCGAAACGGATGTGACCCGCGCCGCCGCGACCTACCTGGGCATTTCGATGTTCGGCCTGCCCGCGATGCTGCTGGTGTTCGCCGCGACGGGGCTGCTGCGCGGCCTGCAAGACACCCGCACCCCGCTGTACGTGGCGGGCATCGGCTTCGCCCTCAACATCGTGCTCAACTTCGCGTTCATCTACGGGCTCGGGCTCGGCATCGCCGGCTCCGCTCTCGGCACCGTCGTGGCGCAGTGGGGCATGGTCGCCGTCTACCTCTGGGTGGTCGCGCAGCATGCCCGCCGAGTCGCCGCGCCGCTGCGCCCGCATCGGGCCGGGGTGCTGCTCGGCGCGCGCAGCGGCGGCTGGCTGTTTCTGCGCACGCTGAGCCTGCGCGCGGCCATGCTGCTCGCCGTGTTCGTCGCGACCAGCCTCGGATCCCCCGAGCTGGCCGCGTTCCAGATCGCGATGACCCTGTTTGCGACGCTCGCCTTCGCCCTCGACGCCCTCGCGATCGCCGCGCAGGCGCTCGTGGGGCGGGCCCTCGGTGCGAGCGACGTGGATCAGGTGCGGCAGGTGCTGCGGCGCTGCCTGGAATGGGGGTTTCTGGGCGGGGTGCCGCTCGGGCTGCTGCTGATCGGCGCGAGCGGGGTGCTGCCGTTCGTGTTCTCAGGCTCGGAGGAGGTGACGACGCTGCTGCCGCCCACGCTCATCGTGCTGGGCGCATCCGTTCCCCTCGGTGCGCTCGTGTTCGTGCTCGACGGCGTGCTGATCGGTGCCGGCGACGCCCGATATCTGGCGCTCACCGGGCTGGTGAACCTGGCCGCGTTCGTGCCGCTGGCGCTGGTGGTGCTGTGGTTCGCGCCCGCGGGCGCGGCCGGGCTGGCCTGGCTGATGGCTGCGTTCGCGTTCGGGTATCTGGGGGCTCGGGCCGTGACGCTGTCGCTGCGGGCCCGGTCGAGCGCGTGGCTGGTGGTCGGCGCGATGGTTTGAGGTGCGCTCGGTTCGCTCGGTTCGCTCGGTTCGCTCGGTGCGCTCGGTGCGCTCGGTGCCCCCGGGCCTGAGCGGTGCGGCAGGGGCGGGCCGGGTCAGTCGAGGGGGTAGGCGAGGGCCGGGCGACGCAGGCTCACCCGCACCCGATCGCCGCGCCGCGGCAGGTCGGGGGCCGAGACACGCGCCCGAATCACGGTGCCGTCGGCGAGTTCGACACTCACGAGAGCGTCATGGCCCGCGTAGGCGATAGCCGTCACGACGGCGGTGATCGGTTCGATGCCGACGGGCGCCCGCCCGAGATCGGGCAGCTGGCGCGCCCGCGGCCGCACGGATTCCGTGAGCGCGGGCTCGGCTTCAGGAACGATGTTCCGCTCCCGGGTCGACCCCGCGCCCGGCGTGATGACACGGGTGATGGCCGGTGACAGGTGCAGCCACTCGGGGCGCAGCATGAGGTGCATGGGGGTGCCGTCGGCCGGGGTCGTGCCATCGGAGGCGCGCGCCGGCACGACGCCGAGCGCGCACTCCACCCGGCCGGTGGCCGCGGCGGCGATCTGGGTGCCCGTGCCCACCCAGCGCCCGTCGAGTTCCACGGTGTCGCCCACGAAACCGGCGACCCAACGGCTGACCGGGTGCTCGTAGACCTCGGCCGGGGTGCCCCACTGCAACAGTCGCCCGCCGCGCATCACCGCCACGTAGTCGGCGAGTGACAGGGCCTCCTCCTGGTCGTGGGTGACCAGCAGGCTGGTGCTGTTCTGGTCGCGCAGAAGCGCCGCGACCTCGATGCGCAGCGCGGCCCGCAGCAGCGGGTCGAGCGCGGCGAAGGGTTCATCGAGCAGCATCAGCGCGGGGCGGGCGGCAAGAGCGCGGGCCAGCGACACCCGCTGAGCCTGACCGCCCGACAACTGAGAAGGCGACCGGTCGACGAGTCCGCCGAGCCCCACCAGTTCGGCGAGCTCGACGATGCGCACCGCTCGGGCCGCACGGTCGGTGCGACTGCCGCGGGGCATGCCGAATCCGATGTTCTCACCCACGCTGAGGTGCGGGAACAGGGACGCGTCCTGCGGCACCCAGCCCATGCCACGCTTCTCCGGGCCGACCTGCACCCCCGGGGCGCTCACGATGCGTTCGCCCACCCGGATCGTGCCGGCCGTGGCGGGAAGCAGCCCCGCCACGGCGCGCAGGAGGGTGGTTTTGCCGCATCCGCTCGGGCCGAGCACCGCCACGAGGCTGCCGCGCGGAATGCCGAAGCTGACCCCCTCGAGCACGGTCGCGGCGCCGTAGGCGACCTGCAGGCCGTCGATGCTCACCCAGTCGGCGGCACGCGGCGCGGCAGCGGCCTGGGCGGCATCATCGCGGGCGACGGATGCCGCGCGGCGCTCGGCGGGTCCCTCACTGGTGCGCGTGCTCACGGCGATGGTGTCCTGATCTCTGAGTGACTGCGGGCTCACGGCTGCTCCTTCGCGACGCCGCGGATTCCCGAAAGCAGAACCGTGGGCACGGCGGCCAGCAGCACCAGAGCCGCCGCGTACGGTGCTGCCGCCCCGAACTCGAAGACCGCGGTGCGGCTCCACAGCTCGGTGGCCAGCGTTGACACCCCGGTCGGGCGCAACAACAGCGTCGCCGGCAATTCTTTCATAACCGAGATGGCCACGAGCAGGGTGCCCACCCCGATGCCGGGCAGGGCCAGCCGGGCTGTCACCCGCCACCACGTCACCAGCGGCGAGTAGCCGAGCATGCGGGAGACGTCGGTGAGGCTGCCGGGCACGGCGGCGATGCCGCTGCGCATGCTGCCGATCGCGCGCGGCATGAACAGCACCACGTAGGCGAAGACCAGCACGGCCGAGGTCTGATAGAGCGCGGGCACCGCCGCGAGGGCGAAGAACACCAGCGACAGGCCCACCACGATGCCGGGAAGGGCGTGGCCGAGAAAGCCCACGGCTTCGATCGCGGCCACCAGCCGGCCGCGATACCGGGCGGCCAGCGCGGCGATCGGCAGCGCCACGAGCGCGGTGACCAGCGCCGCGGTGAGGGCCAGGGCCAGGGTCGCCCCGATCGCTTCGAACAGCCGCGGAACATCGATGGCGCGCAGCGTTGCGGCCTCGAGCAGGCGGTTTCCCAGGCCGAGCACGGGAACGGCGATTCCGGCGAGCGGGGAGAGCAGCAGCACGGCCACCGCGGGCAGCAACCAGCGACCGGCCAGCACCTGCGGCGGGCGGGTACGGCCGCCGGTGCGGTCGACCTGGCCGCGGCTGCGGCGCTCCCCCGCCACCACCACCAGGGCCAGCACCACGAGCACGAGGGCCAGCAGGGCGGCCTGGTTGCGGTCGAAGCTGGCCCCGTAGGCCGCGTTGATGCCCCAGGTCAGAGTCTGAAAACGCAGCATCGAGACGAGACCGAAGTCCGACAGGGAGTACAGCGTGACGAGCAGTCCGCCGGCAATGGCGGCCGGGCGAATCTGTGGCCAGGTCGCCGCCCGGAACGCCCCGAACGGGCCCTTGCCCAGGGTGCGCGCGACCATTTCGAGGTCAGCGGATGCCCCGCGCAGGGCGGCCGCGACCGGCAGCGTGACATAGGGGGTGCAGACCGCGGTCATCACGAGCCAGGCCGGCATGAAGCCGTTCAGCCCGGGAAACCAGACCAGCCAGCCGTAGGCGGCCAGATAGCTCGGCACCGCGAGCGGCAGGGCCGCCACGATCAGCAGCGCGCGACCGCCCGGCAGGCGCAACCGGGTGAGCGCCCAGGCCGATGCGACCCCCAGCAGCAGGGTCGACACGGTGACCGCGGCGGCCAGCAGCACCGAGTTGACGGTGAGCTGCAGCACCCGCGGGCGCACGAGGGTGGCGAGCAGTTCCCCCAGGCCGGCTTCCGTGGTGCGCACCACGAGGTACACCAGCGGGATGGCGGCCGCACCGGCGCAGAGGGCGGCCAGCAGCACGAGCCAGCGGGGCGGCCGGGGGCGGACCGCCCCCGACGGCGCCCCGGAACGCGCCCCCGGAGCGGGGGCGCGGTGCGTGCGGAACAGTGCGGGGGCGGTCATCGAGCCTCTCTCGGCTGCTAGATCAGGCCGTGCTTGGCGAGCAGCGCCTGGGTCGCTTCGAGGGTCTCGAGGTCGGCGAGGTCGAGGTCGGAATTGACGAGCGAATCGATGGCCGGAAGGCCACTCGAAGCGTCAACGCCCTCGATGAGCGGGTATTCGTAGGTCTCCGCGACGAAGTACTGCTGGGCCTGCTCGGACAGGAGGAAGTTCACGAATTCGAGGGCGTCGGCATCCGTCTCGGCAGACTTGAGAATGCCCGCTCCGGTGACGTTCACGATCGACCCGGCGTCGCCGGCGTCGGGGTAGGCGAGCTGGGCGCGCATGTTCTCGGCGCCGGTCTCGGAGGCCTGGCCGAACCAGTAGTAGTGGTTGATCAGACCGGTCTCGACCACGCCCTCGTTGACGGCGGCGAGCACCGCGCGGTTGTTGTCGAAGATCTGCGGGGAGTTGGCGGCGAGCGCGGCGACCCACTCGTCGGCGGCGTCTTCGCCGTTGAGCACCCGGTAGGCGGTGACGAAGGCCTGGAAGCTCGCATTGGTGGGCGCGATGCCGACCCGACCCGACCAGTCCGGCTCGGCGAAGGCGTCGACCGAGGTGGGAATCTCGTCGAGGCTGAGCTTCTCGCCGTCATAAGCGATGACCCGGGCACGGCCGGTCACGCCGACCCAGGTGTCGTCGGTGGAGGTGAAGCCGGCGGCGACGCGACTGGTGGTCTCGTCGGGCAGCGTCGTGA
>JAWOHA010000262.1:0-6284 GCA_046496385.1 Cryobacterium sp.
TCGGTGCCGTCGAAGATGGCATCGACGGCACCGAATTGTACATCGGCGGTGTCATGGAACACATCGAAGAAGCCGGAATCCACTCCGGCGACTCCAGTTGCACCCTGCCTCCCGTCACCCTCGGCCGCGCCGAAATCGACCGGGTTCGGGAGGCGACCCTCGGAATCGCGCGTGGCATCGGGGTCAAGGGCCTGCTCAATGTGCAGTTCGCGATCGGCGCCGGGGTGCTCTACGTGCTCGAGGCCAACCCCCGGGCCTCTCGCACGGTTCCGTTCGTGGCCAAGGCCCTCGGCATCACCCTGGCCAAGGCTGCGGCGTTGATCATGGTGGGCAAGACGATCGCCGAGCTCAAAGCCGAGGGCAAACTGCCCCAGATCGACGGTTCCCGGGTGCCGATCGAATCCCCGGTCGCGGTGAAAGAGGCCGTGCTGCCCTTCAACCGTTTCCGCACCCCCGAGGGACTCGTCGTCGATTCGGTGCTCGGCCCGGAGATGCGCTCAACCGGCGAGGTCATGGGGATCGACCGGGATTTTCCTCGCGCCTTCGCCAAGAGCCAGCTCGCCGCGTACGGGGGCATCCCGCTCTCCGGCGCCGTTTTCGTGTCGGTCTCCGACCGTGACAAGCGGGCGATCATCCTGCCGATGCTGCGCTTGCAGCAGCTCGGTTACGAGATCATGGCGACCCTCGGCACCGCCGAAGTGTTGCAGCGCAACGGCATCCGCGCGCGCGTCGTCACGAAGTACAGCGAGAAGACCGGCAGCGACGACGTCTCCATCGTCGAACTGATCCGCCGCGAAGAGGTGCAGATCGTCATCAACACTCCCGGCGGTCGTACCGCCCGCGCCGACGGCTACGAAATCCGGGCCGCTGCCGTCGCCGGCGACCTGCCTTTGTTCACCACCATCGCGGAACTCAGCGCCGCCGTCGCGTCCATCGACGCCATCCGGGACGGTTTCGAAGTGACGTCGCTGCAGGAATACGCCACAGCCCGAACGGAACTGTTGTGACGAACGGGGGTGACGCCGCGACGCCCTCTGCGCCGCGGCCGAGCTTCGGCGACCGACTCTCCGGAGCGTTCGTCGACTACGGGCAGCTCTGCGTGGGGATCGACCCGCATTCCTGGCTGCTCAATGAGTGGAACCTGCCGGACACCGCCGCCGGTGCGGAGTCCTTCGGCCGCACCGTCGTGGCCGCCGCGTCCGGTCGGGTGGGTATCCTCAAACCCCAGGTCGCCTTCTTCGAACGTTTCGGGTCGCAGGGGTACCTCGCCCTGGAGCGGGTGCTGCAGGACGCCCGGGACGCCGGGCTGCTCGTCATCGCCGACGTGAAGCGTGGCGACCTGGGCACCAGCGTCGACGCCTACACCGAAGCGTGGCTGCGTCCGGGGTCGCCGCTGGAAGTGGATGCCATCACCGTCAACGCCTTCATGGGCGTGGGGTCTCTCGCGTCGTCCGTAGCCGTCGCGTACGAGCACGGCAAGGGCCTGTTCGTGCTGGCCGCGACATCCAACCCGGAGGCCGCCGGGATCCAACAGGCTCGGATCAGCAGCGGACCCCGCGCCGGACTGAGCGTGGCCCGCTCGATTCTCGATGACGTGGCCGAGCACAACGCCGCGCATGCCGGTGTGCCCGGATCCACGGGGCTCGGCTCCGTCGGGGTGGTGCTCGGGGCCACCTTGAACCTCGCCGAATTCGGCATCGACGTGGCCGTTCCGGCCCCCGCGGAACGCACCCCGGTGCTCGCGCCGGGCTTCGGACACCAGGGTGCGAATATTATGAACCTGGCCGGGCTATATGGAGAACTCGCTAACAGCGTTATCGTGAGTGAATCAAGAAGTGTTCTGACGGCCGGACCAGTTCGCCTGGCCGAATCGATTGTTCGCCGAGTCGCTGAGGTTGGAGCAGTCCGTGGCTGAAAATCGTCCCACCCCACCCGAGGTCGATCGTGTCGCGGCCTCCCGGGCCGCCGTCGCGGCACGTCGCGCCCGCGCGTCCGTGAAAGCGGAGATCGCCTCCGGAGACCGCACCGCCCTGGACGTGCTCTCCGCCGCCCTCGCCCACCCGACCGGAGTGGAAGGGCGGCTGCGCGTCACCGAACTTCTCATCAGTATTCCGGCGATCGGTGTCACCAAGATGCAGCGCATCATGCACCGACTGGAAATCTCCCCGTCCAAACGCCTCGGCGGCCTCGGCACCCACCAGCGCGATCGGTTGCGGGATTTTCTATCCGAACGCCCGTCCACGCGGCACGGCGCCGCCGATTCCCGACTGGTCGTGCTCGCCGGCCCGACCGCCGTGGGAAAGGGCACCGTCGCCAACTACATCCGGGAGAACTACCCGGACGTGCACCTGTCCGTCTCGGCCACGACACGCCGGCCTCGCCCGGGCGAGATCGACGGAGTCAGCTACTTCTTCGTGACCGACGCGGAATTCGATCGTATGATCGCTGAGAACGAGCTGCTCGAATGGGCGACCGTGCACAACGCGTACCGGTACGGAACGCCGCGTGGACCGGTCGAAGAGGCCATCGCCAGCGGGCACAGCGTCCTGCTCGAGATCGATTTGCAGGGTGCCCGGTCGGTGCGACGTGCCATGCCCGAGGCCCGGCTGGTCTTCCTGCTGCCGCCCACCTGGGAGGAATTGGTGCGCCGACTCATCGGCCGTGGCACCGAGGATTCCGCGGAACAGGCGCGTCGTCTGGAGACGGCGAAGCTCGAACTGGCCGCCCAGGGGGAGTTCGATTACCGCGTCGTGAACGCGGACGCGTCCGAAGCCGCCCGGAAGGTCGTAGACTTGATGCAGAATCCCGAGGCTCCGGCCTCGTCATAGCGCCCAGATGTCGGCACCCGCTGCCGAACTGCGTGCGGTGGAACACCGGCTTGACCGAAAAACGTGCATCAAAACCCTCAAAGGAGTGTGTCTTCAATGACCACCAAGCTCACTGGCATCATTGACCCGCCCATCGACGACCTGCTCTCCAAGGTCGACTCCAAGTACGCCCTGGTGATCTTCGCTTCCAAGCGTGCCCGCCAGATCAACGACTACTACGCAGACCTGCACGAGGGCAGCCTGTTCGACAACGTCGGCCCTCTCGTCGACTCCAACGTCGAAGACAAGCCCCTGTCGGTTGCCCTGCGCGAGATCAACGAGGACAAGCTTGTGTCCCGTCCCATCGTCGAGTAGCAATCCTCCGAATCGTAGAACGATTTCGCAGAACGCGCGCAGGACGTTGACACCTCGCACGATCGTCGTCGGTATCACCGGAGGCATCGCGGCATACAAGGCGGTCAGCGTCGTGCGCGCTTTCGTGTTGCACGGGCACACCGTGCACGTGATCGCCACCCCGTCGGCGCTGCGCTTCATCGGTGCCCCCACTCTCGAGGCGATCTCGCGGAATCCGGTGCAGACCGACCTCTTCGACGGCGTCGCCGAGGTTCGCCACGTTGCCATCGGGCAGTCCGCCGATGCGATCGTGATCGTGCCGGCGACCGCGAACAGCATCGCGAAAATCGCCGCCGGCCTCGCCGACGATCTTCTCGGCACCACGATTCTGGCCAGCACGGCGCCGCTCGTGATCGCCCCGGCCATGCACACCGAAATGTGGAACAACGCCGCGACCACAGCCAACCTGGCTACCCTGCGGTCCCGCGGCGTGCACATCGTCGGGCCCGGCGTGGGCCGGCTCACCGGCACAGACGTGGGCCCCGGCCGCCTGGAAGAACCCGACACGATCGTCGCGGCGGTGTACGCGGTGCTGCAGGAGCACGAGGAATCAGGCCACGAGCCTGACTGGGCGGGCCGGCATGTTCTGATCAGCGCCGGCGGAACCCGCGAGCCCCTGGATCCGGTGCGCTTTCTCGGCAACCGCTCGAGCGGCAGACAGGGGGTCTCTCTCGCCGACGCCGCCCTCGCTCGCGGGGCGCGGGTCACCCTCGTCGCCGCGCACCTCGAGGTTCCGGCGCCCGCGGGCGTAGACCTGATTTCGGTCAGCAGCGCCGCGGAGATGCTGCAGGCGCTGCAGTCCCATTCGCCCGCTGCGGACGTGGTCATCATGGCCGCCGCCGTGGCCGATTACCGACCGAGCACCGTGCAGGGCACCAAAATCAAAAAAGACGACGCCGGCGACACGCTGACGCTCAGCCTGGTCAAGAATCCGGACATTCTGGCCGGACTCACGGCGGCGCGGCCCGCGGGACAGATCATCGTGGGGTTCGCCGCCGAAACCGAAACGGACGCCGAGGAGTTCCTCGCCCTGGGCCGGGCGAAGATCATCCGCAAGGGGTGTGACTTGCTCGTTCTGAACCGTGTCGGCTGGACCGAAGGCTTCGTCACAGAGGGGAACACGATCACGGTGCTCGACCGCTCCGGAGCTATAGTGACAGAGGCCTCCGGCACGAAAATGTCGGTGGCCGCCGCCATTCTTGAGGTCATCGACTCTCTCTGAACGTTCGGCTCGAGCCGGTAGCACCACACACCCATGCCAGACACCACTCTTAGAGAGACGGGCCAGATGAGCGAGCTTCGCCTCTTCACCTCAGAATCAGTCACCGAGGGTCACCCGGACAAGATCTGTGACCAAATCTCGGACAGCATCCTCGATGCGCTCCTCACCGAGGACCCGCACAGCCGCGTCGCCGTGGAGACCCTGGTCACGACGGGCCTCGTGCATGTCGCCGGAGAGGTATCCACGAAAGGGTACGTCGAGATCCCGTCCATTGTGCGCAAATGCATCACCGATATCGGGTACGACTCCAGCGACGTATGGTTTGACGGGCGTTCCTGCGGCGTCGAAATCTCCATCGGCGGGCAGTCGCCCGATATCGCACAGGGTGTCGACGACGCCTTCGAAAGCCGCGAAGAGTCCAGCGATGACGCCTTTGACCGGCAGGGTGCCGGCGACCAGGGCATCATGTTCGGCTACGCGACCCAGGAAACCCCGGAGCTCATGCCGATCCCGATCTGGATCGCCCACCGCCTCGCCGAGCAGCTCGCCCTGGTGCGCAAATCGGGCGAACTCGCCTACCTGCGCCCCGACGGCAAGACCCAGGTCACCATCGGGTACGACGGTTCCGTTCCACGCACGGTGGAAACCGTGGTGGTGTCCACCCAGCACGCCCCGTCGGTGACCACGGAACATCTGCGCCGGGAGGTCGAAGAGTTCGTCATCCGCCCGGTTCTGGAGCGTGTCGAACTGGACTCGTCCGCCCTGCACACTCTGATCAACCCGACCGGGCGTTTCGAGATCGGCGGTCCGCAGGGTGACGCCGGACTCACCGGTCGCAAGATCATCATCGACACCTACGGCGGCTCCAGCCGGCATGGCGGCGGCGCATTCAGCGGCAAGGACCCGTCCAAAGTCGACCGGTCCGCGGCGTACGCGATGCGCTGGGTGGCCAAGAACGCGGTTGCGGCCGGCCTCGCCGAACGCCTCGAGGTGCAGGTCGCGTACGCCATCGGCAAGGCCTCGCCCGTGGGCCTGTACGTGGAAACCTTCGGTACCGGGGCGCTGCCGGACCACCTGATCACCGCGGCCATCCGCGAGGTCTTCGATCTGCGTCCCGCCGCGATCATCCAGGAACTCGATCTGCTCCGCCCGATTTACGCTCAGACGGCGACCTACGGCCACTTCGGCCGCGAACTGCCCGACTTCACCTGGGAACGCCTCGACCGCGTGGACGAGCTGCGCAGCGCCGCCAGGCTCTAAGGGTGTCCCGCCTCGTGGCGCGGGTCATGATCGATTCCCCGCTTCCGCAACTCGACCACCTCTTCGACTACCGCATCCCCGAGGAGCTGGTCGGGCACGTCAGCGCGGGCGTGCGGGTGAAGGTTCCGTTCCGTTCCGGCGGGCGTATCCTCAACGGCTACGTCGTCGAGGTCTTCGAACCCGCCGGGTTCGGCTCCCACGAACAGCCGGCGGCGGTGTCCGCCGGAGTGCCGGGCGCGCTGCCGGGAGCCCTGCCGGGCCTGGCGGCGGCACCGTTCCACGGCGCGCTGAGTCCACTCCACGAACTCGTCTCGGAGGCTCGGGTGCTCACCCAGCCGGTCTGGGAGCTGGCCCGCAGCGTGGCCGACCGGGCGGCCGGCAATGTCAGCGATATCCTTCGCCTGGCGATACCACCCCGGCAGGTGCGGGTCGAAAAAGCCTGGCTCGCGGCGCGATCCGGGCCCGCCGACACGACCGTGCCCGCCGACACGACCGGGCCCGCCGACACGACCGTGCCCGCACCCACGACCGGGTCCGGCCCCGGCCCCGCAGGCACGCTGCTGCCGCCGGCGTTTCGCGGG
>JAWOHA010000301.1:0-2793 GCA_046496385.1 Cryobacterium sp.
GCAAGACCGGCCTCGAAGCCGAGGGCGACGTCGATTCGGGACAGGCTCGTCACGATCTCCCCACCGAGCGCACCCGCGCCGACCATTCCGGCGATCACGACCATGGACAGCGAGAGCATGATGACCTGGTTGATTCCGGCCATGATGGTCGGAGTCGCCAGCGGCAGCTGAATCTGCCGCAGAATGCGCCACGGGCTGGCGCCGAATGCCTGTCCGGCCTCGACGACCTCCTTGTCGACTCCACGGATACCCAGTTCGGTGAGCCGCACGCCGGGCGCCATGGCGAAAATGATCGTTGCCACGATGCCGGGGACCTCGCCGACCCGAAACAGGATCAACGCGGGAATCAAGTACACGAAGGCCGGCATGGTCTGCATGAAGTCCAGGATCGGCCGGATCGCGTTGGACGCGACCGACGATTTGGCTGCGAGAACGCCGAGCGGAATGCTCATTCCGATGGCGAGGGCACTCGCCACGAGAACGAGCGCGAGGGTGTCCATGGCGTTTTCCCACTGGTCGACGCCGACGATGAGGCCGAGACCGATCACCGTGCCCAGCGCGAATTTCCAGCCCCGGGTCGCCAACCCGAGGGCTGCCGCAATGGCGATGATCACGAAGAAGGGGGGCGCGACGAGCAGATAATCCACCGATTGGAAAGCGCCGTCCACAACCGTGCGAATCAGGTCGAAGACGACCCTGAAGGTGACGGTGATGTATTCGATGAAGGCTTCAACCCAGATACCGAGGGGAATGCGGAAGTCACTCATGCGTCGGCTCCTTCCAGCGCGGTCTCGCGCAGAATATCGGTGATGACGGTGACCGAGACGGTCGCGGGCGGGTCGATCACGGGCTGTTCGCCGGTGTTCGTGGTCACGTTTCCGATCGCCGCGAGCAGGGTGACCCTCGGAATCACGCCGAGCAGGCGGTTTTTCTCGTCGATCACGGCGATCGGCAGGTCGCTGCCGACGGACGGCTCGACGAGGTCGACCAGTGCGGTGTCGGGCGAGACCGTGGTGGCGTCATCGCGCATGATGGCGCGCAGGTCGGTGTCCCCGGCCTTGACCATCTTCAGCACATCATGGTCTCGCACGATGCCCGCGAAGCTGCGGTCACGGTTGAGCACGAAGGTGACGGATGTCTGCAGGTCCCGCATTGTTCTCAGCGCGGCCCGCGGGCCGGCGGTCTTGGTCACGACGGCGCGCACCGGCTCCATCACGCTGGCGGCGGTGAGCACCCGGGCGCGGTCCACGTCTTGCACAAACTGGGCGACGTAGTCGTTGGCCGGGTCGGTGAGAATCTCCTCGGGCGTGCCGATCTGCACGATGCGGCCATCACGCATGACGGCGATGCGGTCACCGAGGAACATGGCCTCGTTGAGGTCGTGGGTGATGAAGATGATGGTCTTGCCGAGTGCCTGCTGCAGCTCGATGAGCTGTTCCTGCATCTCGCGGCGAATCAGGGGGTCCAGGGCGGAGAAGGCTTCGTCCATCAGGAGCACATCGGTGTCGGCCGCGAGGGCGCGGCCGAGGCCGACGCGCTGCTGCATGCCGCCGGAGAGCTGCGCGGGCAGGTGGTCTGCCCAGCCGGCCAGACCCACCAGGTTGATGATCGTGGTGGCGCGTTCGAGGCGCTCGGCGCGGGGCATGCCCTGGATTTCGAGGCCGTAGGCGACGTTGTCGATGACCGTGCGGTGCGGCAGCAGGGCGAAATGCTGAAAGACCATGCTGATGCTGCGACGGCGCACCGCGCGCAGTTCCGCGGCCGAGACGCTCGTGATGTCGGTGCCGCCCACCGTCACTGTCCCGCTGGTGGCGTCCCAGAGCCCGTTGAGCATGCGGATCAGCGTGGACTTACCGGATCCGGAGAGACCCATCACCACGAAGATCTCGCCGCGTTTCACCTCGAAAGACGCGTCGATGACGGCGGCGACACCGAGGTGGGCGACCTCGTCACGGCTGGCGCCGGCGGCGAGGCGCTTGGCGATCTCCTGTGGTCGTCGACCGAAGGCCTTGTAGAGGCGGTCGGCGGTGACGGCGATCTCACTCGGAACCGTGGCGGCGGCCGGGGCCGCGTCCGCGGTTGCAGCCGTGACGGGCATGGCAGGGCGGGGTGCTGAAGAAGTGTTGGCAGAAATGTCGCTCACGGGTTTCCCGATGTGCACCCCGAGACCGCTCGCGCGGCATTCCGGTGCTTCATCTCTCGTGTCGGACGGGTAGGCCTCGACCGGCCACGCGCCGAAGCGGTGTGGGCTGGAGCAATCATGGGATCGCATCCGTCGGGGCCGCACCATACGCACCCGGCCGCCCCCACAAGCTGGGTGCAGCGGCTGCGCGTCCTCGGTGAAGGCGTCTAAACCAGAGGCAAGATTACCACAGCGCGATTTCGGCACGACGAAAAAGTGAAGATCACCCGGCAATCAGCCCGGAATATCACCCGCCATGCCGTGGCGCGCCCGCCCGAGACGAAAGCGCCCCGGGCCGCCTGCCGCCCTCAGCAGAGCTCACCGAACAGAAGAGAGCCTGATGCGCCCGCAATTCGTCACGATTGCACCGGGGTCGTCACGGGAGCGCGGACAACCCACATCACGATTGCGTACCGATGAAACGGGGCTGGTGGCGCGCCCGGCCCGCGGTGGCGGGTGGCACGCTGTGACCTGACAGCAGGCGGGCCGGGCGCGCCACCAGCCCCGTTTCATCGGTACGCAATCGTGATGTGGGTTGTCCGCGCTCCCGGGACGACCCCGGTGCAATCGTGACGAATTGCGGGGGCATCAGGCTCTCTTCTGTTCGGTGA
>JAWOHA010000066.1:0-10045 GCA_046496385.1 Cryobacterium sp.
CGCATACGACGACGAGACCCACCCTGAGTGGTGCATGCGCCGCGAGGACGGCGGGTTCGTCGCGCGCGACTGGCCGGTCGGCGCCCACCCCGACGACCCGAAGCCGACCTTCCAGTGGAAGCTCCTCTGCCCCGGGGTCTCGATCGCTCCTGCGTCGCGCCTCGACCGGCGGTGCGGGGCGAGACCGCCGGGTGCGTTCTAGAATGACGAGGTGACGGAATTGACGTTCAGAAGCTTGCGTGCGCGCCTGCGGGATCGTCGCGCGCCGATACCCGAGACTGCGCCGGAACCCCCGCCCCGCACCGCGGTCGATCGGGCTGCTCTGCCGAGCGACACGAGCACGGCTCTGGCGCCGTACGCGGGCAGGGGAGACAGGGCCGGCCTGTCCGGTGTGCCGGCTCACGATCCCAAGCAGAACCAGCCTCCTGCGCCCGGTGCCGCCCCCGTGGATAACGGTGTCGACGAGAACCTTCCTCCCGGAATCCGCCTTGCCGGTGCCTGGTCCTGGCGCATCCTCGTGATACTGGCCGCCATTGCCGTGGTCGTGTTCCTGATCATCCAGCTGCGACTGATCATCATCCCCTTGCTCGCGGCGGTGCTGGCCGCCGCGCTGCTGATTCCCGTCGTGAATTTTCTCGTGCGGCACCGCTGGCCCAAGGGGTTGGCCGTAGCCGTGTCGATGATCGGAACCCTGCTGCTGGTGGCGGGGCTCATCACTATCGCGGCCACGCAGATCGCCGACGGAACGTTGGGTCTGAGCGAACGCCTCGCCGAGTCCTATGCGGGGTTCAAAGGGTTCCTGCAGTCGAGCCCGCTCCAGCTGACCGACGCCGAGATCAACGGCTACCTGGGGGAAGCCTGGATCGCGATTCAAAACGACAGCCAAGCCTTCATCAGCGGTGCGCTGTCGCTCGGCTCGTCGCTCGGGCACTTCATCGCCGGGGCGCTGCTGGCACTGTTCAGCCTCCTGTTCATCCTCATCGACGGCAAGAGTATCTGGGCGTGGATCGTTCGGTTCTTCCCGCAACGCGCCCGTGCGGCCGTGGACGGAGCCGGCAGCGCCGGCTGGACCACCCTGGGCAATTTCGTGAAGGTGCAGATTCTGGTGGCGTCCATCGACGCGATCGGCATCGGCATCGGGGCGGCCCTGCTCGGCGTTCCGATGGCGATACCCATTGCCATTCTGGTCTTTCTGGGTTCCTTCATTCCCATTGTGGGTGCCGTCGCCACCGGAATTGTCGCGGTGGTCATCGCGCTGATCTTCAACGGGTGGCCGATCGCCCTCGCGATGCTCGGCGTGGTACTGCTCGTGCAGCAGGTGGAAGGCCACGTGCTGCAGCCCCTCATCATGGGATCAGCCGTGAAGGTGCATCCGCTCGCGGTGGTTCTCGTGGTGGCCGCGGGCGCCATGCTCGCCGGGATTCCCGGTGCCTTGTTCGCCGTGCCCATCGCCGCCGTGGTGAACGCCATGACCGATTACATTGCCGGGGGTCGATGGCGCACCGAAAGTGCGAGCGGCGAGCCCTCCCCGGAAGGTTCACAACTCTGGCGCACGGTGCCGCAGAGCCGGCCGGGGTACCGGCTCAGCGGCACCGGCACCGCAACCGAAGCGCCTCGCGCGCGCACCCTGCGTGCGCGGAGCAGGCGCGCACGCACCCGCAAGCCCAGCACAGACGGAGAATAGAACACATGACTGAGATCACGCTTGCCGGACCCACCCTCGCCGATTTTGAAGCTGCCAGGATCACCGTGTCACGGGTCGCGGAAATCACCCCGATGGAGAGTTCGCGGTATCTGGCCGAGGTGTTGGGCGCCCCCGTGCACCTCAAATGTGAGAATCTGCAGCGCACGGGGTCTTACAAGATTCGCGGGGCCTTCAACCGCCTGTCCAAGCTCACGCCCGAGGAGCGCGCTCGCGGTGTCGTGGCGGCATCAGCCGGAAACCATGCTCAGGGGGTGGCGTTCGCCGCCCGGGAGCTGGGGATCAGCGCGACCATCTTCATGCCCGTCGGGGTGGCACTGCCCAAGCTGCAGGCCACCCGGTCCTACGGGGCCGACGTGGTGCTGCGCGGCCACACGGTGACCGAACCCTTGCTCGCCGCCGCTGAGTTCGCCCGGGAGACCGGGGCGATTCTGATCCCCCCGTTCGACCACGAAGACGTCGTAGCCGGGCAGGGCACCGTGGGGCTGGAAATCCTCGACCAGGTTGCCGACGTCGACACCGTCGTCATCCCCATCGGCGGCGGCGGGCTGATCTCGGGTGTGGCCAGCGCCCTCAAGCAGCGCGCCGCCCTGGACGGCCGACAGATCCGCATCATCGGTGTTCAGGCCGCCAACGCGGCCGCCTACCCACCTTCCCTAGCCGCCGGGGAGGCCACCACTATTGAGATCGGCCCGACCATCGCCGACGGAATCGCGGTGGCGACCCCCGGTCTGCTCAACTTCGCCATCGTTCGGGACTGCGTGGATGACGTCGTGACGGTCACCGAAGACGACACGGCGCGCGCGCTCCTGGTGCTCTTGGAACGCGCCAAACTGGTCGTGGAACCCGCCGGGGCGGTGGCCGTGGCGGCCATCATCGCCGGCAAGGTCAACGTGACCGGGGGAACCGGGTCCACCGTGGCGATCCTGTCCGGCGGCAACATCGATCCGTTGCTCATGCAGCGGGTCATCAGCCACGGGTTGGCAGCCTCGGGCCGCTACCTGAAGCTGCGCATCATGCTGCCCGATCGTCCGGGGCAGCTGGCCCGCATCTCCGAGCTGCTCGCCGAAGCCACGGCGAACGTGATCGAGGTGCTGCACACCCGGCACGGCGTGGGCCTGCAGATCAGCGAAGTCGAACTGGACATCAGCGTGGAAACCCGCGGCCCGGAGCATCGGGAACATGTGGTGCAGACCCTGCGCGACGCCGGCTACGACCCTCATTTCGACTAGGGCGGGGTGTGACCGGCGTCTTCTCACCGCGTCAGCCGGTGAAGGTCTCCACGTTCAGGATTTTTACGGCGATGCTCTTGCCGGTGGGGGTCTCATACGTCGTCGACGCGCCCACCTTGAGCCCGATGATCGCGCTTCCCAGAGGGCTCTGTTCGCTGAAGACATCGAGGTCACTGTCGCCGCCGATTTCTCGGCTGCCGATGAGAAACCGGCTCTCATCGCCGGCGATGACCGCGGTGATGACGGTGCCCGGAACGACGACGCCGGTGCTCTCGGGAGCCTGGCCCACCTCGGCCGTGCGCAGCAGAGTGGTCAGCGTGCGAATGCGCGCCTCCATTTTGCCCTGCTCTTCTTTCGCCGCGTGGTAACCGGCGTTCTCCTTGAGGTCACCCTCTTGCCGGGCGGACTCAATCTTCTTGGCAATGTCCAGACGCCCGAAGTTGCTGAGGGTGTCGAGTTCCGCAGCCAAGCGGTCGTGGGCCTCCTGGGTAAGCCAGGTGACCGTGGTTTCAGTAGTCACGGTAGATCCTCTCCGTTGCGCCGCTCCGCGTCACCGGCCCGAGATCGGGCCCGCGGATATAGTTGACGCCCCGACGAACACGGCAGGGCGAATTGTCAGTTTAGGACAGCCAACACTGGGAAACAAAACCCGTGTTGGAGAGTTCTGTGGTGCGCACGATCTCAGTGATGGATCGGGTGTACAGCCCCGAGGGCGGAAGCTCGATGATCTTCCACCCGATGATCGTGTAACTCTCGTTCAGGGCCTGAACGGCACAGGTCGAGGGGCTGTCGACGGGCATCGACACCTCAAAGGTGACGCTCACGCTGTTCTCGTCGATGATGGTGTGCCGGGTGTCCCGGGCCTCGATCGACGTGGAGGCGCCGTCCAGTCCGGTCCACGCCACCCAGGCCGTCAAGACGACCGCGAAGATGCCGCCGAGGATCCACAGCGAACGCTTGTTCTGTCGAAGCCGTGACGGGGTCTGGCCATAACGGGAGTCCAGGGCGTCGTTGCGCGGCGCCGCCGAACCGCGCACGATCTCGGCATCGGGGGACCCGGCGTCGGGGGACCCGGAATAGCGCTGCTGCGTGTTCACTGGCGACTTCACACTCCGAAAATCAACGAATGGGCCTGACTCACCGATTAGGCTTGAGAGTAAGTTTATCCGGCTTTCCTGAGGAGTTATCTGTGCTGCGACTGCTCGCCGTTCATGCCCATCCCGACGACGAATCGAGTAAGGGCGCGGCCACCTACGCTGCCTACCGTGCGCGCGGTGCCGAGGTGCTCGTGGTGAGCTGCACCGGGGGTGAGCGTGGCAGCGTTCTGAACGACGAACTGGTCGACCATGCCATGGCCGCCCGGGACATCACCGGGTTGCGCCGGTTGGAGATGCAGCAGGCCCAAGAGGCGCTCGGGATTCAGCATCGCTGGCTGGGTTTTGAGGATTCGGGCATGAACGAGGACAAGACCGTTCCGAAGAACTCCTTCGCCGGCTTGCCGCTGGAGTTCTCCCTGGAGCCGCTGGTGCGCATCATTCGGGAGTTCCGGCCCCAGGTGCTCATCACCTATGACGAAAACGGCGGTTACCCGCATCCGGATCACATTCGCACCCACGAGGTGTCGGTCGCCGCGTTCGCCGCGGCCGCCGACCCGACCCGGTTCGCGGATGCCGGACCGGCCTGGCAGATCGACAAACTGTATTACGACCGGGTCTTCAACCTGGAACGCATCGAGGCCATGCGCCACCTGCTGACCGAGACTGAACCCGAGTCGCCGCTGCTGGCGCAGCTCGATGAGGTGCGCGAGCGCATGAAGGACCATCCCAACCTGGCCACGTCGCACATTCCGATCGGCGATTTTCTGGAGGCCCGGGACGCAGCGCTGCGCGCTCACGCCAGCCAGGTCGCGCCGTCCAGCAGCTTCTTCTTCTGGCCGAATGACGTCGTACGCAAGACCTGGCCCTACGAAGATTTTCAGCTGATCGAATCGAAAGTGGAGACTGAAATGCCCGAAAACGACCTGTTCGCCGGCGTGAAAGACGACGCCTGATGGGCTCGTTCGCCTGGGGGCTCAGCGCCATGATGGCCGCCGTTCCCGAAGACTTCGACCCGAATACCGTCACTCCCGGACCGATCGGGTTCGCGGCGATTTTTCTGGTCGCCGGAGCCACGACACTCCTGGGATTCGACCTCGTGCGGCGCATCCGCCGCAACACCTATCGGGCTGAGATCGGTGAGCGCCTGGCGGCGGAGATCGCCGCCCGCGACGAAACCGACAAACCGCAGTAGCGACGCCCCGGTCAGGGGTAGATCGGGTTCACGGCGATCAGCGCGATTGCCGTGAAGTGGCAGAGAAAAGCCACCACGGTGAGGGTGTGGAAGATTTCGTGGAATCCGAAAACGCCCGGCACCGGGTTCGGCTTCTTGAGGGCGTAAATCACCGCGCCCACGGTGTAGCACAGGCCCCCGACGAGAATCAGCGTCATCATGAGCGCATTGGCGGCGAAGAAGTCCGTGATGAACAACAGCGCGCCGTAACCCAGCAGCAGGTAGAGCGGCACGTACAGCCACCGGGGCGCGTGAATCCAGAAGACCCGGAACGCGATGCCCAGCAGCGCCCCGCCCCACACGATCCAGAGCAGCAGGGCGGACTTGTCCGGCGGCAATGCCAGCACCGTGATGGGCGTGTACGAGCCCGCGATCAGCAGAAAGATATTCGCGTGGTCGATGCGCTTGAGCAGGATGCGGGTGCGCGGCTTCCACATGAAGCGGTGGTACAGCGCAGAGTTGCCGAACAGCAGCATGGAACTGAGCACGAAGACGAAGCTGCTCCACTTCGCCGCCGGGCCGTCGGCGATGACGAGCAGCACGATGCCGGCCACGATCGTCACCGGGAATGTTCCCGCATGAATCCACCCCCGCCAGCTGGGCTTGACTTCGTCGGGGTGCGCATCGGCGGCGGCGATCAAGGGCAGGTGGGTGCTAGAACGCTCGGTGGCCATGCCGTAAGCCTACGACTCCGTCGGCAGCGTCACTGCTCGTGATGCGCCCGGAGTGTACTAGCGTCATTGTGTGACGAATCGGCAGGTCCCGCTGGGGCGGGATATTCTCTATGAGCTCTACCAGCGTCGACTGCGCCTCGGGCTAACCCGCACCAACGTTCCCAAGCACGTTGCCATGATCATCGACGGTAACCGGCGCTGGGCTCGGCAGTTGGGTCTGGACTCCGTTTCGCACGGACACCGCGCCGGTGCCGCCAAAATGCGCGAATTTCTGGAATGGTGCGATGACCTGGGCATCTCCACCGTCACGCTCTATCTTCTGTCGGCGGACAACCTCACCAACCGTGACTCCGACGAACTGACTGACCTCATCGAGATCATCGCGGAATTGGCCGAAGACCTGTCGCACTACCGGGATTGGCGGGTACAGAAGGTCGGCGCCAAGGCCTGCCTGCCCGACACGCTCGTCACGACCCTGGACGCAGCCGAAGCCCGCACCTCCGGCAAGCACGGCCTGCACGTGAACCTGGCCGTGGGATACGGCGGTCGCACCGAGATAACAGATGCGATGCGCAGCATCGTCGCGATGCACCATGCCCAGGGGGGCAGCCTCGACGACCTGGCAGCGACGCTGACGCCGGAACTGATCGGCCAGCACCTCTACACAACCGGGCAGCCCGACCCCGACCTCGTCATCCGCACGTCGGGGGAGCAGCGCCTGAGCGACTTCATGCTCTGGCAGAGTGCCCACAGCGAGTTCTACTTCGTGGAAGCCCTCGGCCCAGACCTGCGCCAGGTAGATTTCTTGCGCGCGATCCGCGACTTCGCGAAACGCCAGCGCCGGTTCGGGAGCTGAACGTGGTGCGCCGCCCCGGGGCGCCACGCCCCCCGGTGATCCCGCCGTCGACGCTGCCAGACGGGTATCGCACCGGTTTCGGCGAAGAACCCGGATACCTCGACTACGCTCGGATCGGTCCTCTCTCCGCCGCCGCGCACGCCGAGTCGCTGCTGCACACCGAGCTGCTCACCCGCGCGCGGTTCGGCAGCCTCGACCACCTGCGCACCCAGGCCGCACGTGCCCAGCAGTCGGTGGCCCGCATCATCGGGTTTCGCCCCGACCAGGTCGTGTCGCAGCCTGGCACCACCAGCGGCCTGATGCAGGCCGTGTTCGGACTGACCGGCGAACTGCTGCTCTCGCCCGCCGGCGCCCCCAGTCTGCCCGTCGCAGCGGTACGAGCCGAGG
This sequence comes from Cryobacterium sp., assembly GCA_046496385.1. GTDB lineage: Bacteria > Actinomycetota > Actinomycetes > Actinomycetales > Microbacteriaceae > Cryobacterium. Next base: position 7,180 of record JAWOHA010000066.1, read on the forward strand.
ACTCCCTGCACGTGGTCACCCCGCGCTGGCTCACCACCGACCACGGTCGCGTCACTCCGGGCCAGATCCGCGAACAGATCAGCCCCAGCACGGTCGCCGTGGCCGTCTGTCTCGTCGACCCGCGCACCGGCTTTCGCGTCGACCTGGACGGCATCCGCCAGGTCATCGGCGACCGGCTGCTGATCGTCGATGCCGCTCAGGGTTTCGGTGTCGTCGATGCGGCCTATGAGGTCGCGGATGTGGTCGCATCCGGTGGCCGGACCTGGGCCCGGGCCGGTGACGGCACCGGTTTTCTGGCTCTGAGCGATCGTGCCCTGAACCGCCTGGTTCCCGTGTTCAGCGGTTTCGGCGGGAGCGAGGACGATCCGTGGGACGTCGTGACGCCGCCTCGCACCGGCGCCGGCGCTTTCTGTGTGCGGAACTCAGACGCCCTCGCCGACGCCCGGTTCGCGGCTGCCCTCGAAGAAATCGACGGTGTCGGCGTCGCGGGCATCGAAAACGCCGTGACCGACAATGTGACGCAGGTCATCGACTTGGCCGACGAGTACGCGGTTCCCGTCGCGTCGTCCCGCGACGAACGGCAACGGGCGGGCATCATCGTGCTGCAGCCACCGCACGAACAGCTCACCGTGCTGCGCGCCGCGCTGTCCAACCACGGCGTGACCTGCAGCACGCTGGGCCGCACTGTTCGGCTCAGCGTGCACGCGCAACTGGCCGCCGACACCGTCGACATGCTGCGCGGCGCTTTCACGTCGTATGCCACGGCCGCCCGGTACTGAACCTCCGCCCGGCCCGCCCCAAAACGAGGCACAACTGGTGCCGCCGGAGGTGAACATTCACTGACGGAACGGCATTTTTGCTTTTCTTTTCGGCCGCGGCACCGTAACGTCATGCTCACTAGGTAACACACCTATCGAGGCGGCCAGCTACGCACGACTCGAGCACAGTCTGGCCATCTCGCCAAATGATTCCGCGCGTAGCACCGCGCAGGGTGGGAGTGGTTATGATCGCTGACCGAACCGAATCTCAGGCCGAAGGTCGGGCGTCTGCGGACCAGGCTGAACGCACCTTCGTGCTCGACACCTCGGTGTTGCTGTCTGACCCGAAGGCGATTTTCCGTTTTGCCGAGCATTCGATCGTGCTGCCGGTCGTGGTGATCAGCGAACTGGAGGCCAAGCGCAACGACCCGGAGATCGGTTACTTCGCCCGCCAGGCTTTGCGCAATCTCGACGAACTGCGACTCAAGCACGAACGGCTTGATTTTCCCATCCCTGTCGGCGACGGCGGCAGCCTGCGTGTCGAACTGAACCACTCCAACATGTCGGTGTTGCCTTCCGGACTGCAACTGGGCGACAATGACTCCCGCATACTCGCCGTCGCGCTGAACCTCGCCAACGACGGGCTCCACGTCACCGTCGTCTCAAAAGACCTGCCGTTGCGCGTGAAGGCCGCGTCGCTGGGACTGGCGGCCGACGAATACCGCCACGAACTGGCCGTCGACTCCGGCTGGACGGGCATGGACGAGATCACGCTCGGTTCCGAACAGGTCAGCGAACTCTACGACAAGGAGACCCTGCACACCCGTCTGGTGCAGGACATGCCCATCAATACCGGACTGGTGATTCACTCCGATCGCGGGTCGGCCCTGGGCCGGGTCACGGCCCGAGGCCAGCTCAAGCTCGTGCGCGGTGACCGCGACGTGTTCGGACTGCACGGTCGATCGGCCGAACAGCGTCTGGCGATCGATCTGCTGCTCGACCCGGAAATCGGCATTCTTTCCCTCGGCGGCCGAGCCGGCACCGGCAAATCAGCCCTTGCCCTCTGTGCCGGTCTCGAGGCCGTGCTCGAACGCCAGCAGTACCGCAAGATCATGGTTTTTCGGCCGCTTTACGCGGTCGGCGGCCAGGAACTCGGCTTTCTTCCCGGCGATCAGGGCGAAAAGATGGGGCCGTGGGCTCAGGCGGTCTTTGACACGCTCGGTGCCCTGGTGTCGGAGAATGTTCTCGAAGAAGTGCTCGAACGTGGGATTCTCGAAGTTCTGCCGCTGACCCACATTCGCGGCCGCTCCCTGCACGATGCTTTCGTGATCGTCGATGAGGCCCAGTCGCTGGAACGCAATGTGCTGCTGACCGTGCTCAGCCGGATCGGCCAGAACTCCCGTGTCGTACTGACCCACGACGTGGCCCAGCGCGACAACCTGCGGGTCGGCCGCTTCGACGGTGTCGCGTCGGTGATTGAAACGCTGAAGGGGCATCCGCTGTTCGCCCACATGACGCTGACCCGGTCGGAGCGCAGCGCGATTGCGGCTCTGGTGACGGAGATGCTGGAGGGCAACGACGTGATGTAGGGGGAGCGGGGGCGTGTGGGGAGCGTGTGGGGTCGCCGCGGCTGCTTCGCAGCGCGACAGGACCGCTGGGCGCTCCGCGACGACCGCGCTCGCCGGTCGAGGCGCGAGGCCTCGACCGGCGGAGTTCACCCGGCCCACCCGGGCGCTACGGGGCCGGGGAGGTCAGGCGGGCTGGGGCGGACGGGTCATCGAGAGCACGTCGAGGGCGGTGTCCAGCTGGGCGAGGGTGAGCTCGCCGCGCTCAACATGGCCGAGGGCGATGACGGACTCCCGCACCGTGAGGCCGTCGGCGACGGCCTTCTTGGCGACCTTGGCCGCAGCCTCATAGCCGATCACCCGGTTCAGCGGGGTCACGATGGAGGGGCTCTTCTCGGCGAGGGCGCGCGCATGATCGAGATTGGCGACCAGACCATCGACGGTCTTGTCGGCCAGAACCCGGGTTGCGTTGGAGAGCAGGCGGATGGATTCGAGCAGCGCGGTGCCCATCACCGGAATCGCGACGTTCAGCTCGAAGGACCC
>JAWOHA010000175.1:0-2894 GCA_046496385.1 Cryobacterium sp.
CCAGGCCGCAGGCCATGGCCTCAAGATTGACGATGCCCAGCGGCTCATAGATAGACGGGCAGACAAACGCCGTTCCGCTGGTGAGCACCGCGGCCAACTCGTGCTGGGGCAGCAAACGGTTGATCCACACGACTCCGGTTCGGTGCTTCTGCAGCTCCTCGACACCGGCCGTGACCTCCGAGAGGATCCCCGGGGTGTCGGGGGCACCGGCGCACAGCACCAACTGCACCTCGGGGGGCAGCAGCGCCGCCGCGCGCAGCAGGTACGGCAGCCCCTTCTGGCGGGTGATGCGGCCCACGAAGACGACGTAGGGGCGGTCGGGGTCGATGCCGAGCGAACGCACCAGGTCGGTGTCGACGGTGGGTTTCCACTGGGCGAGGTCGATGCCGTTGTAGACCACCTGCACCCGTGATTCGTCCAGGTTCGGGTAGCTGCGCAGAATATCGCGGCGCATTCCGTCGCTGACAGCGATGACGGCGTCCGCAGCCTCAAAGGCGGTCTTCTCGATCCAGCTCGATACTCGGTAGCCGCCGCCGAGCTGCTCGGCCTTCCACGGCCGGAGCGGCTCAAGGCTGTGCGCGGTGACCACGTGCGGGATACCGTGCAACAGCTTCGCCAGGTGCCCGGCGCCGTTGGCGTACCAGGTGTGTGAGTGCACGACCTGGGCGCCGGACACGTCCTGGGCCATCTGCAGATCGACGCCCAGGGTGGCGAGGGTGGGGTTGGCGTCGGTGAGTTCGCGGGGCACGCCGTAGGCCACCGTTGCCGCGGCGTCACGGGGTGCGCCGAAGCAACGCACCACCACTTCGAGCTCGGTTCGCAACGACCGAACAAGCTCGGTCACGTGCACACCGGCCCCTCCGTAGATTTCCGGCGGGTATTCCTTGGTTAACACATCGACGCGCATGCAGTAAAACTAGCGCAACTGACGTGCCCACGTGCCCACATGCCCACGCCGGAACACCAACAGCTGAACGAAGAATTCCCGACGGACTCCGATCGGGTCGCACGAGTCGCCGGTTGCCCCTACTCTTGGGAGCATGAAGGCCAAGAAGATCTTTGGAATTGTTCTTGCAGGTGGCGAAGGCAAACGGCTGATGCCGCTGACCGAGGACCGCGCGAAACCGGCGGTTCCGTTCGGAGGGCACTACCGGCTTGTCGACTTCGCCCTGTCCAACCTGATCAACTCGGGGGTGACCCAGGTCGTCGTGTTGACCCAGTACAAGTCGCACAGCCTGGACCGTCACGTCTCACAGACCTGGCATGTCAGCGGCGGGTTGTTCAACTCTTATATCGCCTCGGTGCCGGCGCAACAGAGACTCGGCAAACGCTGGTTCTCCGGCTCCGCCGATGCGATTCTGCAAAGCCTGAACCTGATTCACGACGAGAAGCCCGACATCGTCGTGGTGGTCGGTGCCGACCACGTGTACCGCATGGACTTCAGCCAGATGATCGACGCCCACATCGCATCCGGCGCCTCGGCAACGGTCGCCGCCATCCGCCAGCCCATCGGTCTGGCCGATCAGTTCGGTGTCATCGAGGTCGATGCCGCCCACCCTGACCGAATCTCCGAATTCCTGGAGAAACCCAGCAACGCCGTCGGCCTGGCCGACAACCCCGACGAAGTCTTCGCGTCGATGGGCAACTACGTCTTCAACACCGATGCCCTGATCGAGGCTGTTCTGCGCGACGGAGAACGCACCGACTCCAGCCACGACATGGGCGGCGACATCATTCCCGACTTCGTGGCCCGCGGCGAAGCCGGCGTCTATGACCTGCAGCGCAATGAACTGCCCGGCTCCACCGACCGGGACCGCTACTACTGGCGCGATGTGGGAACCATCGACTCCTTCTTCGAAGCGCATCAAGACCTGATCTCGGCGCTGCCGGTGTTCAACCTGTACAACCAGGAATGGCCGATTTTCAGCATGCAGCTGAACTCCCCCCCGGCCAAGTTCGTGCGAGACGCCCGCGGTGCGCTCGGCACCACCATCGATTCGATCGTGTCCCTCGGCTGCGTCATCTCCGGCGGCCAGATTGAACGCAGCGTGCTCGGACCGTGGACGACGGTCAGTTCCGGCGCTGAGGTGGTGGACTCGATCGTCTTCGACCGGGTACAGATCCAGGATGGCGCGATCGTGCACCGGGCGATCCTCGACAAGGAAGTCATCGTCGAATCCGGTGCCCGCATCGGGGTGGACCCGGCCCGGGACCGGGCCCGGGGCTTCAGCGTCACCGAATCCGGCATCACCGTGGTCGGCAAAGGCGTGCGCGTTCAGCCGTGACCGTGCGCTCCCCCGAACTCGTATCCGCAGACCAGACGATGACCAGACCAATCGACGACGCCACCGCACAGGCGCCGGCGTCGCTCCTCGTGGTGCTGGACGCCGACTCGACCCTGATTCGGGATGAGGTCATCGAATTGCTCGCCGACGCGGCCGGCTCCCGGGCACGGGTGGCCGACATCACCGACCGGGCGATGAACGGTGAGATCGATTTCGCGGACAGTTTGCGAGAACGCGTGCGCACCCTCGCCGGCCTGCCGACCAGCGTGTTCGCCGAGGTCGGCCGGCTCATCCGCCCCACCCCCGGCGTTCACGAGCTGATCAGCGGGCTGCACACGGCGGGAGCCCGGGTGGGAGTGGTCTCGGGCGGTTTCCATGAACTGCTCGACCCGCTTGCCGCCGTGCTGCACCTGGACCACTGGCGGGCCAACCGGCTGGCCGTGGCGAACGGCCGGCTGACCGGGGTCGTCACAGGACCGATCATCGACGCCGCCGCCAAGGCCGTGGCGTTACAGGAGTGGGCGGCTGCCGACAACGTGCCGCTGACTCGAACGGTCGCCGTCGGTGATGGCGCCAACGACCTGCAGATGATGCGGGTGTCGGCGCTGG
>JAWOHA010000274.1:0-6158 GCA_046496385.1 Cryobacterium sp.
CGCCAGGCCGGCGGCGTGCCGCGTGAGAAGAAGAGTCGTTCGGGCGCGTGGGGCTGTCTGGTCGTGCTGGTGGTCCTCCTGGCGCTGCTGGCCGGGGCCGCATTCGCGCTGCAGGGCCCGCTGACCCAGCTCACCGCCGCTCTGCAGGGACCAGCGGATTACACCAGCGCCGAGAACGCCGACGGCGTCGAGACGGTCGTGATGATTCACTCCGGTGATACCGGAGCCGATATCGCCCGCACTCTGGTCGATGACGACGTCGTGAAGAGTTTCGACGCGTTCTACTCGGTGGTGCTCTCCGCCGGCCCGGAACTCGTCTTCCAGCCTGGTGCGTACCAGCTCACCACCAAGATGGCCGGCAGCGCGGCACTGGCGGCATTGCAGGATCCGGCCAGCAAGCTGGAGCAGACCGTGGTGGTCCCCGAGGGCACACCCGCCGCCCGTGTGCTGGAACTGCTCACCGAGGGCACCGATATCCCGCTGGCCGAGCTGCAGGCGGCGACCGCCGAGGTGGGACCCTACGGGCTCCCCGCCGAGGCGCAAACCGTTGAGGGTTTCCTGTTCCCCGCCACGTATACCTTCGGCCCGGACGTGACGGCGTCCGAGGCGATCTCCACTCTCGTCAACCGGCAGTTCCAGGCGCTCGATCAGGCCGGTGTGGCGCCGGAGAACCGCTGGTCGACCATCGTGCTGGCTTCTCTGATCCAGCGGGAGGCCGGACTGCGCGATGACTATTTCAAGGTATCCCGGGTCTTCCTCAATCGCACCGACCCGGCTCTCTGGGCGAGCGGACTGCTGCAGTCCGACGCCACCGTCGCCTACGGCACGGGCAACACCCACCGGGTGACCACCACCGACGCGGAGCGCGCCGACGCATCCAACCGGTACAACACCTACGTGCACCCGGGAATGGTCGCAGGCCCGATCTCCAACCCCGGGGACCTCGCGATCGACGCGGCGCTGCATCCCGCCGACGGTGACTGGCTGTACTTCGTGACCACCAACCTCGACACCGGCGAGACAACCTTCTCCTCGACGATCGAGGACCACCAGAAGGCCGTGAACGCCTGGCTCAACTGGATGGCGGAGCACCCCGAGTATGAGTAACAGCCCCCTGTTCGGTGAACCGGGCCGGTCTTTGGCGCGGCTACCGGCCGGACCCTGCCGGCTCGCCGTGATCGGGAGCCCGATCGGGCACTCCCGGTCCCCGGACCTGCACCGGGCGGCGTACCGGGTGTTGGGCCTGGACTGGAGCTACGAGGCCATCGACGTGTCCGCAGGCGAACTGGCCCGCTTCGTCTCGCGCCTCTCTCCGGAGTGGCGTGGCCTGTCGGTGACAATGCCACTCAAGCGTGAGGCCCTGGCCGTGTGCGAGGACCGCGACCGGGTCGCCGTGCTCAGTGCCGCCGCGAACACCCTGCTGTTGTCAGGCCCGGCCGCTGACGCGCCGGGCCGGGAGGACGCGGCCGGCATCGGCCGCCTCGTGCACGGATTCAACACGGATGTGCCGGGGCTGGTGCGTGCGCTGGCAGAAGCGGGCATGACCCGGGCGCATCACGTGACCATTCTCGGCGCCGGCGCCACGGCAGCGTCCGCCCTCGTGGCCGCCGCCGAGCTGGGAACCCAGGCGATCGACGTGCTGGTGCGGACACCGGCGAAGGCCACCGGACTCGTCGAGCTCGGCCACCAGCTCGGCCTGCTCGTGACGGTGTCGAGCCTGGCCGACGTCGCTGCTCCGGGCCGCGCCAGCGATCTGGTCATCAGCACCCTCCCCGGCGGCACCGTTCTCGATGCCCAGTTCCCCGCGGAGCTGCGTCGTCGCGCCCTGCTCTTCGACGTGGCCTACGCCCCCTGGCCCAGCGCGCTCGGCCGCTCCTGGACCGGTGCGGGCGGCCAGATCGCGTCAGGGCTGGGCATGCTGTTGCACCAGGCCCTGATTCAGGTGCGCGTTTTCGTCACCGGCGACCCGCTGACCCCCGTGCCGCAGGAAGACGCCGTTCTCGACGCCATGCGCGGCGCGCTGTCCGAGAAACCCCGCCGTCCCGGAGTCCGGGACAGCCCGTGAACGCACTGCGCTTGTGAAAGGATAGAACCATGCTTCGTTGGCTCACTGCCGGAGAATCCCACGGCCCCGAACTCATCGCCATTGTCGAGGGTTTGCCCGCTGGAATACCGGTCACCCTCTCTGCCGTCCGCCTCGATCTTGCGCGCCGAAAACTCGGCTACGGCCGGGGGGCCCGCATGAAGTTCGAAGAGGATGAGCTCACCGTCTCGGGCGGTGTGCGACACGGCCTCACACTGGGCGGTCCCGTCGCCCTGCGCATCGGCAACACGGAATGGCCCAAATGGGTCGATGTGATGAGCTCTGAGCCCCAGGACGGGGAGACCCCGACGCGGGGTCGCGGCGCAGCGCTGACCCGGCCGCGACCGGGACATGCCGACCTGGTCGGTATGCAGAAATACGACTTCGACGAGGCCCGCCCTGTTCTTGAGCGCGCGAGTGCCCGCGAAACGGCGGCCCGTGTCGCCCTCGGCGCGGTCGCGCGGTCCTTCCTCGGCGAACTCGGCATCACCCTGGTCAGCCACACCCTGGCCATCGGCCCGGTTCGGGTTCCCGACGGGACACCGCTACCGCACTCCGGTGACGTGGATGCGCTCGACGCCGACCCGCTGCGCTGCTTCGATGCGGCCACGTCTGCTCGGATGGTCGCCGAAGTCGACGCGGCCCACCGGGAGGGCGACACCCTCGGCGGTGTCGTCGAGGTGCTCGCCTACAACCTCCCCCCGGGGCTGGGCTCGTTCGTGCACTGGGACCGGCGCCTGGACTCCCAGCTCGCGGCCGCCCTGATGGGGATCCAGGCCATCAAGGGCGTCGAAGTGGGAGACGGTTTTCTCACCACCACCCGGCGCGGGTCTGACGCCCACGATGAACTGGTCATGAGCGACGGCGCCATTCAGCGCGCCAGCGACAAGGCCGGCGGCACCGAGGGCGGAATGAGCACCGGCACCGTGCTGCGGGTTCGGGCCGGTATGAAGCCCATCGCGACCATTCCGCGGGCCCTGCGCACGGTGGATGTGGCGACGAGTGAGGCGGCACCGGCGCACCACCAACGCTCCGACGTCTGCGCGGTGCCCGCCGCGGGCGTGGTGGCTGAAGCGATGGTCGCCCTGGTACTGGCCAATGCTGTTCTGGAGAAATTCGGTGGTGACTCCGTGTCGGAAACCCGACGCAATCTCGACTCCTACCTCGCGCACATTCCCGTCAACCTCAAGACGGGCGCGTCGAGCGACGCCGGACTGTGACTGCGCACCCGGCGCCGCCGCGCGCGAGCGATGACGCGCAGCGGCATACCCCGATCGTGTTCATCGGACCGATGGCGGCGGGCAAATCAAAAATCGGCAAACGCGTGGCGCGGGCCCTCGGCCTCGCCTTCAGCGACACCGACAAACTCGTGGTTGCCGAGCACGGCCCCATCCCGGAGATCTTTCTGCGCGAGGGCGAAGCGTACTTCCGGCAGGTGGAACGTGACGCGGTGGTTCAGGCGCTGCAGGAGGGCTCCGTGGTGTCGCTCGGTGGTGGAGCAGTGCTCGACGAAGACACCCAGGCCGACCTGGCCCGCGCCACGGTGGTGTTCCTCACGGTGCGCGCCTCGGCCGTCGAAGCCCGTATCGGCGGGGCCCGGCGACCCCTGCTGAGCGCCGGACCGGCAGGAGGTCTGGGGGACTGGCAACGCATCTACGATGAACGCCGGCCGACCTACGAGCGGCTCGCCCACATCCGCTTCGACACATCGAACCGCCCCATCGACAGCATCGTCGATGAGATCGTGACCTGGCTGAGAGAGAAAACGTGACAGATATGACCGACACCGCCCCCACCGCCGACCAGACGGAGCCGACCACGGTGATCACCGTCACCGGGGAGAACAGCTACCCGGTCAGCATCGGCCGCGGACTCGTGGGCACGGTCGCCGACCAGCTCGGAACCACGGTGAAGAAGGTGCTCATCGTGCACACCTCCACGCTGGGCGCGCGGGCCGTGGCCCTGCGCGAAAGCCTGCTGGGCAACTACGAGGTGCTCATCGCCGAAGTGCCCGACGCCGAACCGGCCAAGCGTGTCGAAGTGGCCGCGTTCTGCTGGCAGGTGATGGGTCAAGCCGACTTCAGCCGCACCGACGCCGTGATCGGCCTGGGCGGCGGCGCGGTCACCGACCTGGCCGGTTTTGTCGCCGCCACCTGGCTGCGCGGTGTGAAACTCGTGCAGATACCCACGAGCGTGCTCGGCATGGTCGATGCCGCCATCGGCGGGAAGAACGGCATCAATACCGCCGAGGGGAAGAACCTCGTCGGAACCTTCTACGCGCCGAGCGCCGTCTTATGCGACCTGGATCTGCTCGAGCAGCTGCCCAAGAACGAGATCCTGGCCGGGTTCGCCGAGATCGTGAAGGCCGGTTTCATTCAGGTACCCGAAATCCTGGACATCATCGAAGCGGATGTCGCGCGCGCCACAGACCCGACCACACCCGAGTTTCGCCGCCTGATCGAACTGAGCATTGCGATGAAGGCGCGCATCGTGGGGGAGGACTTCAAGGAGTCCGGGCTGCGGGAGATTCTCAACTACGGGCACACCCTCGGCCACGCCATCGAGCACGCCGAACGGTACGGCTGGCGCCACGGCGCTGCGGTCGCGGTGGGCATGATGTTCGCCGCCGAGCTTGCCGGACTGAGCGGTCGGCTGTCGGTGGAAGCCGTCGACCGACACCGACGCATCCTTGATTCGCTGACCCTGCCCATTTCGTACCCGGTGGGCCGGTGGAGCACGCTGCTCGCCTCGATGCAGCGAGACAAGAAAACCCGCAGTGGCATGTTGCGCTTCGTCGTGCTCGATGACATCGGCAAGCCCACCATGATGGAAGGCCCCGACGCCTCGCTGCTCTTCTCGGCATACCAGGCCATCGGCTCCTAGCCGGCCGAGCGATCGTCGGACGTGCTGCGGGTCTGCGGGTCGGCGTGCGGGGTCTCGATCCTCGCGAGCTCGGCCTCGACCGACGGGCGTGGTGAGGTCCGTGCGGTGTCTGCACGCGGCCAGGGATAGCGTCGGACGCGTTCAGCCATCTCGCTGGTCGAGGCGCGAGGAACGAGCGGTCGAGACCTCGTGAGTCGATTTTCGGACGTGTGTCGGGTCTGCGGGTCGGCGTGCGGGGTCTCGATCCTCGCGAGCTCGGCCTCGACCGGCTTACGGCCCGGGGTGCGCCGGGGCCGCGAAGGGCTCGGCGGTGTCCATCAAGCGTGACCGGATCAGGAACCGCACACCGCGCGGCGCCTCGGCCGAAAAGCCGCTGCCGCGGCCCGGCACCACGTCGACAGAGAGAAACGTGTGGCTCCAATAGGCGAACTGTTCCGCCGACATCCAGAATTCGAGCGGTTGCTCCGCACCGCCTGCGGGGGCCAGATCAAACCGGCCCAGCAGCACATCCTGGTCTGAGGTGATGAACTCCCCGGCCAGGAAACACATCGGCGCGCTTCCGTCACAGCAGCCGCCGGACTGGTGGAACATCAGCGGCCCGTGTTCCTCCCACAGGCTGCGGAGCAGGTCGGCGGCGACGAGGAGAAGCTCCACCCGGGGAATGTTCTCTCCGGGCACGGTCACGGCTGCGGTGACGGTGCCTGTCGCCGCGGCAGGCCGAGGTGCGGAGCCGCCGGGTGCCGAGCCGGGATCGGTGTCGGTGTCGGTGTCGGTCATGATTTCTCCTGAGGGTGTTCCGGCCCGGTTGGGGTGCACGGTTGCTGTTCGCCACGGTGCCGGTGCCGCGGAGAACTGCTCGGCCCGAGTGGCGGGTTCAGGTGCCCGGTTCCGCCGAAGAGTGACTTCGACGGAACCGGGCGCCCCGGGTTCACCGAGGTGAACCGAGGCTAGAAGAAGCCCTGGGCGTTCTCGGAGTAGGACACCAGAAGATTCTTGGTCTGCTGGTAGTGGCCGAGGGCGAGCTTGTTGTTCTCACGGCCGATGCCCGAACTCTTGTAGCCGCCGAACGCCGCACCGGCGGGGTAGGTGTGATAATTGTTGACCCAGACCCGGCCGGCTTGGAGGTCCCGACCGGCCCGATAGGCGACGTTGCCGTTGCGGGACCACACTCCGGCGCCCAGCCCGTACAGGG
>JAWOHA010000306.1:0-5254 GCA_046496385.1 Cryobacterium sp.
CCATTCCTGCACCAGGCGGTAGATGACATCCGCCGGGAGGGCGATACCCGAGCCGGGCTCGCCGTCGGTGTCGTCGGTGATCTCCCCGGTCGCATTGGCGACGAGGGTGCGTTCGGCGAGGCGGAACATGTTGCAGTCGGCACGTGAGGCGACTTTGCGCAGGCCGGTGACGATGTGGTCGGCGGAATCGACGCAGAGTTGGCCGGACTGTAGTCCGGCGGCGACGGCGGGGAACAGCGGCGGGAGGTATCCGCCGAGTGATAACCGTTCGGTGGTCTGCCCGCCGATCTTCAGGCGACGGCGGGCCTCCCGGCCGGAGACGCGGGTGATGGCGGTGATCAGGTCGAGGGTGTTGGTGCAGCCGAGCTTGTGGGCCAGGGTCTCATCGGGACCGCGCTCCGCACGGTGCCCGATGTCGGTGGTGGAGGCGATTCTGGCGGCATCGACGGTGCGGCCGGCGGCCTCGAGAATCATCATCACGTCGACCGCGGCCGGGTCGTCCAGCAGCGGCAGGTTCACCGCGTGCAGGGCCTCGGCGAGGTGTTCCGCGGCGTGGCGGAGGCGCTCGACGGGGTCTGGGTCGAGGATCGCGGTGCCCGACGGGGGTGTCTGTGACATACCCCAATTTTATCCAAAACGCGAGGTTTGCTCGAGAAAGATAGGGGAATGGGGATAAGTTCCCCGAACGTAGGGCTGTGGAGAACTCAGGTCTGGAGGTCGGCTTACGAGGTCTCGATCCCTCGCAAGCTCGGGCCTCGACCAGCGAGGATGCGGGCCTCGACCGGCGAGGGGGCGCGACGGGCGGGTGTGTCGCGGCGCGACGGGCGGGTTCGTCGCGGCGCTACCAGCGGCGAGGCTGAATCCGGGCCAGGGGGTGCGGTTGGGGCGCGCAGGCCCTACGCTGGGGCCGTCCGAATCGTGAACTGACTTTTTCTGGAGGTTTCCGTGCGCGCACTGGTCGTCTATGAATCCCAATGGGGCAACACCGAACGGGTGGCCCGGGCCATCGCCACAGAGCTCGGCACCACAATGCAGGTCGAGATCGTGGATTCCGATGCCGCGCCCAGCACCCTGACGGGCTTTGACCTGGTCTGCGTGGGCGGTCCGACGCATGCCTTCTCGATGACCCGGGCATCCACTCGAAAGGATGCCGCAGCGCAGCACAATGCGCCCCACACCCCGACCCGCGGTATTCGCGAGTGGCTCGCCGACCTCGATCCGGCCCCGGGCGTGAAGGCAGCCACGTTCGACACCCGCGTCGACAAACCGCGGCTGCCCGGCTCGGCGGCGCGCGCGGCCAAACAGGAACTGCGCAGTCACGGCTGCGACATCGTGGCCAAGCAGCAGAGTTTTCGCGTGCACGGCTACGACGGGCCGCTGATCGACGGCGAGCTGGAGCGCGCCGCAGACTGGGCCCGCCAGGTCGCCGGCGGACTAACGGAAACGACCAACGCCTGACGGAGGCTCGCGCGTCAGCCGGTGACCAGAAACACGCCGTGCGCGCCCTTCTCGGCGTCGGTCATGCTGTCGTTCACGAAGCTGTCACTGCCCGCCTCAGAAAAGACGACCAGGTCGGGAACCGCGGCCCGCGCCTTCGCCGCGGTACCAGAGCTTGCGTTTGGTGCTGTCGTTCAGGTCGTCGAGTCGATCACCAGTCACGTGTCGACCGCAACATCGTGCCCTCACAAGAGGGCAGAAATTGCCCGCCTGCTCCACGGCCGCAGCAGACGGACAGGCCGGGACAGACGGGCAGGGCGCAGCAGACGGGCAGGGCGCCTCAGTCGGCGAGAATACCGGAGGTCCGGATTCCGGCGAGCCCGAGCAGCTTGATCTCACGACCCGAACCGCCCGGAACCTCCACCGGCGGTCCGAAGACCCCCAGCGCACGCAGGTCGTCGATCTGAGGAACGACCTGCTCCCACAGGCTGTCGACCAGTTCTGCCGACAACTCAAAATCGAGCCCGACGAAACGGGCGATCGACCAGGCCTGAAAAGCCCGGTAGCAGCTCGCGTGCAGCAGGTAGTCGCCCACCGGGTAGTCGCCGTAGCTGAGGTGCACGATTCGCTCCGGATTAAGGTCTTCCCGCACCGATGCCGCCGCAATGTCGTTCAGCCGGTCGTATTTGTTGATGAGGTAATCACCGAGCGGATCATCGCTGGGAGCTTCATCACCGAGCAGGTTGGTCGGAAAATTCTCCCCGACCTCCTCGATGGTACGGCCCGCCAGCACGGCGGGAACCCAGGCTTCGTCGCGGGCGTGATCCACGATGATGTCCCGCAATAACGGGTGTGACACCCGGGTCCACTCGGCCGGAGCCGGCAACTCGAGCTGTTCGGGGGTGAGACGATCAATGACGGAGCGCAACGCGGCATCCGCCTGGAGAAACAACTCTCTTTGCTTCATGCCCGCACGCTAGCACGCGCGGCCGACGTCGCGCTGAGCCGTGCTGATTGACGCGCGGCTCAGGTCGCGGCCGGTACTCGGCCCAGAGCCGCGCGGGCCCGCAGGGGCCCCGCCCCGCCTCGGGCGCCGGAGTGCGTGCCCGAGGCGCGCAGCGACACGCCCAGCTCAGCGAGGCGCCCCCGCGGTTCAGCACCGAGGTCGAGCAGGCCCTGCACGGCGGCCAGAATCTCGGCGACGGATGCCGCGTTCGGGTCGATCGAGACGCCGAGCCCGGCCGCGTCCAACGCCGCAGCACCGGCGAACTGGTCGGTGGAAAAGGGCAGCAGCACGAGCGGAACCCCGGCGGTCATGGCCTCCGTGACGCTGTTGTTGCCGCCGTGGGAGACGGCCAGGACCGAGTGCCGCAACAGGGTGACCTGCGGGAGGAATGCGCGCACCAGCCAGGAGCTCGGGATGGTGCCGAGTTCGGCCGCGTCGGTTGAGCCGATGGCCAGGGCGACCCGCACGGCGGGCGCGCCGGCGGCATCCGTCACCTCGCGCAATGCCGCGGAGACCCGGGCGAGCACATCGCCGCGCACGGCGAGAAAGCTGCCGAAGCTCACATAGACCACGGGCAGGTCGGATTCGGCCAGCCAGCTGAGCACGGGGCCGTCGGGAGTCTCATCGCGCACCGCGGAGCCGAGAAACACGTGCGGCGGCAGCAGAGCGGTGCGGGCGGGGTCGTGCAGCTCTTCGGGGTAGTTAAGCAGCAACAGGTCGCCCGCTTCCTGAAAGGCGTCTCTCGACGGAGTGGCGTCGGGGTCCAACTCGGCCAGGGCGGCGTTCCACTGCCCGGTGAACGAGTCGCGCACGTCGGCGCAGAGCCGATGCAGCCGGGCGAGCGCGGCGGTGTCGGGAGTGAAGACGGTGGGCCAGTCGGGCGGGTAGCCGTAGACCTCCCCGGCCACGGGAAGGGCCGAGGGGTGACCCAGCACCACGTCGGCGTGCGGGATCTGGGCGCTGAGCAGACCCAGCCGCGCATTGAAGGCGAGGTGGTCGACGATCACCTGGTCGGGGGCGATCTCGGCGACCAGCCGCTGCACGGTGCGGGCGATCTCAACGGGGTTGTAGAGCAGGTCGCTGCTGCGCGCTTCGGCCTGAAAGGTGAGCGTTTCAACCATGCCCACCCGGGTGGCGTCGAAGAAGCCGCGCAGGGCGTCGTCTTCGCCGGTCGGCTGGTCTTCGGCGCGGATCGTGCCGGGGTTGGAGCCGCGGCCCAGCTGCAGGTTGACCCGTTCGAAACCGAAATCGGCGACGATCCCGGCCGTGGCGGGACCGCTGGCCACGACCACGCGTTCGCCGGCGCGCAGCCAGGCGGTGCCGAGCGTGGCGAGCGGGTAGAGGTGCGAGGCGTAGTCCGGGCTGATGATGAGCAGTGTCACGAGGCGCTCAACGCCCAGGCGAACGGCTCGTTGGTGGCGGCCACGTCCCGGTAAACCCCCGTCAGGGTCGAGGCCATGGCCTGAATGGTGAAGTTGTTCTCCACCATGCTGCGCGCGCGGTCGGCGTACTCGGGTCCGAAGGGGCCCTGGGCCAAGTCGAGGGCCTCTGCCATGCCGCCGGCCAGGGCGTCGCGGTCGCCGGTGTCCACCAGAAAACCGGTGATGCCGTTCTCCACATAGGTGGCCGGGCCGCCGGCGGCGGGCGCCACCACGGTCAGGCCGGTGGCCATTGCTTCAAGTAATGCCAAACCGAACTCCTCTTTCACACTGGAACAGACGTACACGCCGTTGGGGGCGCTCAGGCCGGGGCGTCCGTGCCGGGCGGCGGCAAGCCACCGCGCCACGGTGTCGTTGCCGCGGTGGCCGGCCAGCAGCAGGCCGTGCGCCGCGGCATCCGTCACGGGAACGGCCGCATTCATCAGAGTGAGTTGCTGCTGTTCGTCCTGCGACGGATGCTCGAGGTCACCGCCCACAATGAGCAGGTTGGCCCGGTCGGCCAGCGTGGGGGTGCCCGCCCAGGCGGTCACGAGGGCGGCCATTCCCTTGACCCGGTGCAGTCGCCCGACGCTGATCAGCAGCGGCAGGGAACGGCGTTCGGGCGGGAGGGTGCCGAGAAGGGCGTCGAGTTCGGCGGCGGCCGCCTCGGCCACCGGCGCGACGGGTGCCGGGCGTGCAGACGGTGCCACCGGCACGGCGAGGGAAAGATGCCCGGCGACCCGGTCGGTCGGGGTGGCCGTCGTGCCGGTCGCGGCGGCGATCGCTTCGGTGCGGGCAGTGTCGATCACGCCGAGGTCGATGCCTTCGGCGATCACGGAATGCCGTTCGGGGTGCGCGGTGATGTCGATGCCGACCAGTTCGCGCATGTCCTGCGCGAGGTCAGGGCGGGGGAAGAGCACGGTGTGGGCGGCGTCGGCGGCGAGCCGTTGCACGAGGCGCGCCCGAAACCAGAAGTGCTCCGTCTCGTCGGCGACGCCGAAGGTCGACCGGGTGAGAGACCCGGACTGCTCGAGGGAACGAATGACGGCGTGCGGGTCGGGGGCCACGGTGAAGACCACGGGAATGTCCAGTTCGCGGGCCACTGTGGCGGCGGCGAGGCTGCCCACGTCGGCCATGCGCAGGTGGATCGCGTCGACGGTTCCGGCGGCGCGCAGGATGCGGCGAATGCCGCGCTGTGCGGCGATACGGCGCGGCCAGGCGTCGACGGATGCGACCGGGGCTCCGGCGAAGGGAACCAGCGCGAAGGAGTGCCCGGCCAGGGTGGAACCCACGTCGGACATGCAGCTGAGGGCCGCCTCGTGGCTGCCGCGAGACAGGGTGAGCACCCGTTCGACCTGTTCCGACGGCGCCTCGGTGCCGGTGGCGCCACGAC
>JAWOHA010000139.1:0-6111 GCA_046496385.1 Cryobacterium sp.
GCCCGGTGCGCCCCCATTTGCCTCATGCCGGAGACGGGCCACCACTCGGGGTCTCTTACGTGATGCCCGTGCTCAATGAGGTGTCCCACGTGCGCAACGCCGTGGTCAGCCTGTTGCAGCAGGACTACACGGGGCCGTTCGAAGTCACCCTCGCCCTGGGCCCCAGCATCGACGGCACCACGGAACTGGTCGAAGAGATGGCCGCCGTCGATGCCCGCATTCGCGTCGTGGTCAACACGGTCGGTTCCACCCCGGCCGGCCTGAACACCGCCATCCGTGCGTCCCGGTACCCCATCGTGATCCGGGTGGACGCCCACTCGGTGCTCCCCCCGGACTACGCGCGCATCGCCGTGGAAACCCTGGAACGCACCGGCGCTGACAACGTCGGAGGCATCATGGACGCCCAGGGGGTGAGTCCCTTCGAGAAAGCCGTCGCGCGGGCCTACGGGACCCGCATCGGGCTCGGCGGAACCCCCCTGCACGTAGGGGGGCCGGAAGGGGAAGCCGAAACCGTGTATCTGGGCTGTTTTCGGCGGGACAGCCTGGTGCGCGTCGGTCTTTTCGACGAGAACATCAAGCGCGGCCAGGACTGGGAACTGAACCGGCGGCTGCGTGAGACCGGGGGATCGGTGTGGTTCACCCCGCGATTGCGGGTGCTCTACCGGCCGCGGCCGAGCCTGGCCCGACTGGCCCGACAGATGCTGTCGACCGGGTTGTGGCGCGGAGAGCTCGCGCGGCGTTTTCCGCAGTCCAACGGCATCCGCTACTTCGTGCCGCCGGTCATGGTGCTCCTGGTCGCCCTGGGCAGCATCGCCGGGCTCGTCGGGCTGGCCGCCGCCGCCGGCGTAGCCCCGTTGCCGGTCCTCTGGCTCACGACAGGCTGGCTCTTCCCCGTCGGTTACTTGGCCATCGTCGCGGCCGCCACGCTGCTGGTGGCGCGGCCGGACGGGTTTCGCGGGGCCCTGTGGTTTCTCGTAGTCTTGCCGTGCATTCATTTCTGCTGGGGGATCGGCTTCGTGCTGGGGTACCTGGCATTGGCCGGGAACGTCAGCTCCCGCTCAAGCACCATTCACAGCGGTGCCGCCGGGAGCGGCACCGCCCCGACCGGAAGATGACGATGGCACCCGGCTCAGCCCCCTCAGCACGCCCCGGCTCGCGCCGCCCGGACTCTCTGGCCGAACTGCGCGCCGTGACGCAGCCGCCCGAGGTGCGCCTGCGCGCCAACGCTGAACACTGGACGGCGTCGCTGTACCTGCGCGACCTCTCGCCGTATGTCACCTGGATGCTGTTGAAGACCCGGATTTCGGCGAACGGGGTGACCGCGCTGATGATCCTGATCGGCTGGTCGACGGCCGCAGCCCTGCTGATTCCCGGTATCTGGGGGGCGCTGCTCGCGCTGATGCTCGGACAGCTGCAGATGCTCGTGGACTGCTGTGACGGTGAAGTGGCCCGCTGGCGGCGCACCTCGTCGCCTGCCGGGGTGTTCCTGGACAAGGTGGGTCCCTATTCAACCGAGGCGCTCATCCTGATCGCGCTCGGTGTGCGCGCGGCCGCCTACCCGTTTGAGACACCGGCGGACTTTCTCTTCACGAGCCTGGGCCTGCTGCTGGCCCTGATCATCGTATTGAACAAGGCGCTCAATGACATGGTGCACGTGGCCCGGGCCAACGCCGGACTCACCAAACTCACCGACAGTCACGCAGAGAAGACCCCCACATCAAGCGTTCTGGCCCGGGCGCGACGGCTGGCCCGGTTCCTGCCCTTCCACCGGCTGTACCACTCCGTGGAACTGACGATGGTGATTTTCGTCGCCGCGGTTCTGGGACTGTTCGTGGGCGAGCCGCTCATGGACCGCGTGCTGCTGATCGCGCTCGTTCCGCTTGCTTTCGTTTCGCTGATCGGGCATTTCGTGGCCATCATGGCGTCAACGCGGCTGCGCAGCTGACGTGATGACCGACGCCGATCTGCCCGGCACAGCAGACCTGCCCCGTGTGGGCGTGGTGGTGCTCACCCAGGGCACCCGGCCCGACGACCTCGCGCGGGGCCTTGGCAGCATCCTCGCGCAGGTCGGTGTGCGGCTCGACATCGTGTGTGTGGGGAACGGATGGCAGCCCACCGGGCTGCCGGCCGGGGTGCGCGCGCTCGGCCTGCCCGAAAACCTCGGCATTCCGGCCGGCCGCAATCGGGGTGTGGCGCACGTGAGCGGGGAATACCTGTTCTTTCTCGACGATGACGCCAGCATTCCCGATCCCGGTTTTCTGGCTGCGGCCATCGCCCGGCTCCGCGCCGACCCGAGCATCGGACTGTTGCAGCCCCGGGTGACCGACCCGACGGGGCTGGAATCTCCACGCCGCTGGATTCCGCGGATCCGCAAAGGTCTGGCCACCGAATCCGGCCCGGTCTTCTCCGTCTGGGAGGGAGCCGTGATTCTGCCCCGCCGCGTCTTCGATGCCACCTCGGGGTGGGCGGAACCGTTCTTCTACGCCCACGAGGGCATCGAGTTGGCCTGGCGGGTCTGGGATCAGGGGCTGACCGTCTGGTACGCCGGGGACCTGGAGGCCAATCATCCCGTGATCATGCAGACCCGACACGCGGACTATTACCGGCTGAACGCCCGCAACCGGGTCTGGCTGGCCCGACGCAACCTGCCGCTGCTGGTCATCCCCCTCTACGTGGGTTCCTGGACGCTGATCCAGACGCTGCGCTTCGCCCGTAACCGGCCCGCGTTGCGAGCCTGGTTCGGCGGGTGGAGCGAAGGCTGGCGACACGCCCCGGGAGGGCGCCGCAGCCTTCGCGCCCGCACGCTCTGGCGTATGACACGGGCGGGACGCCCTCCGTTCGTGTAGGCCGCGCCCGCGGCACGCAGGCCGACGGCCCGGCGATCAGGCTTAAGCTGAGGTGGTGCATATTCAGAAAGACGCCCGTCTCGCCGTCAAACTCCTGCGTGATGCGGTGGCCTCCCGCCGGGCCAACCGGTCTCTGAACGAGCGGCTGTCCAGCCGTGCCTCCTTCCCTCCGCGACACTTCAAGGTGGCCGTCTACTTCGCCGACGGGCCGGTCAACATGTACCAGATGCGGCAGTGGTACCGTCCGCTGGCGAAACTGGCCGAAACCTGGCCGGTTGTCGTGCTCAGCCGCACGGCCGGCGGCACGCTGCGGCTGCTCGAGGAATCGCCCGTTCCCGTCGCCTATGTGCGCAAGGTCGTCGATCTGGAACGCGTCGTCGAAGAGCAGGACATTCGCATTGTGTTCTACGTCAATCAGAATTCTCGCAATTTTCAGATGATGCGCTACGGGCGTCGCTGGCATGTGTTCATCAATCATGGCGAGAGCGACAAGATGTACATGACCACCAACCAGTTCAAGGCCTACGACTACGCCTTCGTGGCCGGTGACGCCGCCCTCGCGCGCCTCGACCGGGTGCTCTGGGATTACGACTTCGACAAGCGGGCGCTGGCCATCGGGCGTCCCCAGGCCGACCACTTCTCAGGAACGCTGCCCTACCAGCCGGACGAACGCACTGTGGTGCTCTACGCGCCGACCTGGGAAGGGGACCGTGCCGCCGCCGCCTACGGCTCGGTGCTCTCCCACGGCGTCAGCCTGGTGAGCGGGTTGCTCGCGTCCCCCCGGTTTCGGGTGATCTACCGTCCGCACCCGCGCAGCGGCGTTGTCGACCCGGCCTACGCGGCGGCCAACCGGCAGATCATCGCAGATCTCGCCGCGGCCAACGCCCGCGACCGCACGGCCCAGCACGTGTATGACGACGGGCCCGACCTGGGTTGGCAGCTGGCCGCAGCCGACGTCGCCGTGGTGGACATCTCGGCGATGGTCTACGACCGCCTGGCGACCGGCAAGCCCCTCATGGTGACCCGCCCGGTGAACCCCCTCGCCCAGATCGACACCAGCGGATACCTCTCCGATTGTGAGTGGCTGTATGCCGGCTCCGGAGTGGACGCCACGGCATCGCTGCAGGCGCTCGCCACGGACGAGTCGGCGCGTCTGCGGCTGCACGAATGGGTGACCCGGTATTTCGGCGACACCACCCCCGGTGTGGCCACTGCGCGCTTTCACGCGGCGGTGGCCACCCTTATGACGCAGTGGGACAGGTTTGACCGTGCCCACTCGGGGGATGCCGAGTTCATCGGGGGCGACGACGCAGCAGCGACGGCCGCAGAGTGATTTCCCGCGGCTTCGGCTCCAGCTCGAGCGGGAACGCCGCCGGCGCTTGACCGAAGGCCAGACGAGAGGTGCGGAGCACTCTCTTGCCCAGAATGTTGTTTCCGGCCCCGCCGATGACGGCGCCCACTCCGAACGGCAGCGCCTTGCCGAAGACGCTGGCCGCCCCTCGCGTGGCGAACTGACGAATGAACAGGGTGTGCAGTCGGTCGGTGAGCGGCCCCAGAACCGTGCGGGGGATGCTGTGCGTGACCAATTCACCCCAGTAGGCGTTGCGTGGCGACCCGGAACCGGTCACCTGGCCGGCGAGCTGGCGAACAAGGTCGGTGCCCTCATGGCCGAGCATCATCGTCATGACGAGTGCCCTGGCTCGATCGGGGTTGTCCACGGCGATTCCGTGCACCTCACTCGCCGATTGGGCGAACAAGGCCGTGGCCTCTAGAAAACCGGCGGTCTCCATACCGGACAGGGCCAGCGTCACACCGGTTCCGACTCCCGGAATCACCGCGGTCGCACCGACGGCGGCTCCGCCGGTGGTGACGGCCGCCAAATACCGACGTTCCAGGATGGTCACGATCTCATGCGGTGCGGCTTGAGGGTGGCGGCGACGGATGCTGCGCAGATGCGCGAGAACCACGGGGCGGTGAATGGCCATCACGCGGTCAAAGCCACGCACAACGCCGGTGGGCAGCTGGCCGCCCGCGGGGGAGCCCCCGGTCGGCGACACGATGGGGGTGGGTTTGGGATTCATCGGAGGTCCTCCTCGTGTTGCCGTTCAGCCTACGTGGTCTTCCTGACCGCCCCGAATAGCTCTCCAGGCGGCCTATTCTGCCCCCGAGTCAGGGTGATATCCCGAAAGTGGGGTACTGGCAGTCTCAAATCAACTAGTGCCATACCCCCAGCCGGAGTAGAAATGTCTCATGCCTGAGCCTAAATCCGAAGCGTCACGAATTCTTGGCGGACGTCTCCGCGAACGCCGTCTGGCGCTCTCCCTCAATCAGGAGACCGTCGCCCACCTCGCCGGACTCAACGTGTCCAATTACGCCCGCATTGACCGGGGGCACGGAAATCCCACCTTTCACACCCTGATCCGGCTCGCCACCGTCCTGGGCATCGAACCCAGCGAGTTGCTGGTGGGATTGTCGACCGCAGATCTTCCGCCGACCCGGGAAAGCTACACCGCCCTGGACTTTCGCCGGGAACAGGAAGCGCACGCCGGGCGGCGCCCCTGACCGAGGCCTCAGCGCTGCGCCGGCTTAGCCGGGGTCACGGTGTAGTCGGCTGCGTAGCGGGCCAGCACCGCGTCGAGGGGCCCGTCCACGACCAGGGCGCCCTTGTCGAGGTAGAGGCCGCGGGTGCAGAACCGGCGCAGGTCCCGTTCGTTGTGCGACACGATGAAGAGGGTGCGCCCGCCCGCCAGAAGCTCCTCAATGCGGCGGTAGCACTTCTCCCGAAAGGCCTTGTCGCCGACGGCGAGCACCTCGTCCACGAGCAGAATGGGCTCTTCCAGGCGGGAGATGACCGCGAAGGCGATGCGCACCTTCATGCCGCTGGAGAGGTGTTTGTACGGTGTGTCGACGAAGTCGGCGATTTCGGCGAAATCGATGATCTCGTCGAAGCGGTCGCCGATCTGTTTGCGCGTCATCCCGTGCAGGCCCGCGGTGAGATAGACGTTGTCCCGCACCGTGAGATCGTCGACGAACCCGCCGGTGATCTCGATGAGCGGGGCAACGCCCTCGGTGACACGAACCTGACCTTCGTCGGGCAGCACAACACCCGTGACCAGCTTCAGCAGGGTCGATTTGCCCTGCCCGTTGCGCCCGACCACACCGATCGCCTCACCGGAGGCCACCTGAAAGTTCACGTGCCGCAGCGCCCAGAATTCTCCCGGCCGGTTGCGGCGGCTGCGGGCGCCGAACAGGTCCTTGAACGAGC
>JAWOHA010000147.1:0-7076 GCA_046496385.1 Cryobacterium sp.
TGCCCTTCCACGGCGTGATTTTCAAGGGCATGGCCAACCGCATCACCGCGGCAGCGGAAACTACCCGGCCACGACGTCCGGCAGCCCCTGTACCGCCCGTGGTGCCGCCCGTAGTGCCGCCCGTGGTGCCGCCCGGGCCGGCAGGCGCGGCTGCCGACGCCGCCCCTGTGGTCGAACCGGCCGTGTAGCCGGAGGCCGGCGCGCCGGCGATGGGGGTGAAAAAACCCGGCTGAGCCTCTGGCGCCGTGTCACCCCGACAGGCATGATGGATTTGAATCAGGAGGTTATCGTGAGCGCGTCAATTGCCCTTGTTGGAGATGGACTGCTCGCGGGCGGCCAGTGGGAGAAGTGGCTTCCGGAATATGACGTGGTGAACCTCGCCGTACCGGGAGGCACCACCGACGACGTCATCGGAACCCTGGACCAGGTGGTGGACCTCCACCCCGACGCCGTTGTGCTACAGATCGGCACCAACGACCTCGGCTGGCGCAAGTCAGACGAACACGTTGTGCGCAACATCGAAACCATTCTGCACACACTGCGCAAGCAACTGCCCCGCACCCGTATCCTGGTGCATTTGGTCCTGCCGCGCGGGCACGACTTCTCCGCCACGATCCAGTCGATCAACCGCCACATCTGGCAGTACGCCCCCACCCAGTACGTGCAGTACCTCGATCTGTGGGCCGCCATGGCCCAACCAGACGGGGAACTGGCCGTGGGGCTCAGCGACGACCGCCTCCACCTCACCCCGGCTGGTTACGAGGCCTGGCTCGCCGAATTGCGACCAGCCTTGGACGCCCTCTTCGAACGCCCGCCGTCCACCTCGGCCATTCCCACCCAGCACGTCTGAAGCCGAAGCCCGCCAGAGGCCGCCGTGGCGCGCCATGGAGCGCGGGGGCTCGTCGGTAGACTACACACCATGCGTCGACTGAAAACCCGCCTGCCGGCGGCGGCGGCGGTCGTGCATGTCGCCGCCCTGCTGGCGTTCGCCGGGGTCGCCGCCGCCGCGGCCGCACTGCCGGCCGGCGCCGCACTCGCAACCGGCCCCGGCAGCGTCAGCGCCGGCAGCGTCACTGCCGGCAGTAGCGGCAACGGTGACGTCGATGACTTCAGATTCGATTCCTGGCATTCCGATTTCAGGCTCAGCGCCACGCCCGAGGGGTACTCAGAGCTGCAGACCACCGAAACCATCGTGGCGAATTTTGACCAGCCCAACCAGAACCGTGGCATCGTGCGCGCCATCCCCACCCGTTATCAGGGTGATCCCACCCAGGTCGAGATCGAGGGAGTCACCGACTCCGACGGCGACACGGTTGAGTACAGCACCGAAACCAGCGACGACGCAGACCGGTTCCTGTTGGTCTCCATCGGCGGTGACGAGTTCGTGACCGGGCTGCAGACCTACACGATCACCTACAGCCAGAACCACGTGGTGCTCTTTCCCGGCGACCCGGCGCAGGCGCAGGAGTTCTACTGGGACGTCAACGGCACCGGCTGGAACCAGCCCATCGACCGCATCACCGCCCGGGTCATGATCGACTCTGCCCTGACCGACGACCTCACCGGTCGAACTGCCTGCTACCAGGGCGATCAGGGGGCGTCGACCACCTGTGATTTCATCACCGAGCCCGAGCCCGAGCAGACGGATGCCGGCGGCATGGTCGTCGAGGCCGCATCCGCTGCCCTGGCTGCGCGCCAGACGCTCACGGTGGTCGTGGAGTTCGCGCCCGGCACATTCACGCCGCGCGATGACTCCTTCACCGCGACGCCGCTGCCCGGGATCGCGCTCGGCGCCACGGTGCTGACGCTGATCGCACTGCTCGCCGCCGCCGTCGCGCGGGCCACACGCTGGCGCAGCGCCCCCGGGCGGGCCACCATCATCGCGGAGTACCTGCCGCCGGCCGGGGTGAACCTGCTGCAGAGCGGAGACCTCTCCGGCCGGTCGGCCAAGGCCATGACCGCGCAGTTTCTGAGCTTCGCCGTGCGTGGCAACCTGCGCATTCTCGAAGGCGGCAAGAAGAACCAGTTCGTGCTGCAGCTGCTGGGGGCCGGGAATATCGACGACACCGAGCGGCGCATTCTGCGCCTGCTGTTTCCCGGCCTTGCCGTCGGTGCCGTGCGAGACCTGTCGGAGAAAGACGCGGCCTTGACGTCGGCCCTGCAAAAAGAGATCTCCGGCAGCCGCCGCGGCATGGTCGCCGCGGGGCTGCGGTCCCACCCCGGCGGCTCTCTGCGGGTGGGTCTCATGGCCGGCACCAGCCTCATCGGTCTGGTCGCCGTCATCGCGAGCTTCATCGCCCTGATCAGCGAGGTCGGCGCCCCCTGGCCGCTGATCACCCTCATCGTGGCGTCCCTGACCACCCTCGCCGGGCTGGCCCTCGTCGCCAGCGTGCGCCCTCTCACCGCTGCCGGATCCGAACTGCGCGACTACCTGAAAGGCACCCAGTTGTACATATCGCTTGCCGAAACCGATCGGCTGCGCATGCTGCAGAGCCCGGAGGGAGCACTGCGTTCCCCGTCGGCGCTGCGCAGCACGTCCCCGGGTTCTCCGCCCGAAACCGATCAGGTCATCGAACTCTACGAACGCATGCTTCCCCTCGCCGTGCTGTTCGGTGAGGAAAAACGCTGGTCCGGGGTGCTCGGCCAGTACTACGACAGGGCTGGGGTTCAGCCGGGCTGGTATTCCGGTTCCGGCGTCTTCAACGCGGCCCTGTTCAGCGCCGGGATCGGCTCGTTCACCACGACGACCACCGCGAGCTGGTCCGGCAGTGCCGCGAGCTCGGCCTCATCCGGCGCGGGCGGCGGCGGTTTCGCCGGCGGCGGCGGAGGCGGCGGCGGGGGAGGAGGGCGCTGATGCCACACATGGGCACGCCCGTCGAACCCACGTTCACCCGATCCGCGCTGGCACCCGGCCTGCTCGGCGCGATCTCCCTGCTCGCGGGGCTGGCGCTTCTGGAGGGTGAAGGGTTCATCGTGATCCGTTACCTGGTCAGCATCCTCGCGCTGATCCTCTGCGTCTTCGTGATCCAAGCCCGCAGTTGGTGGTGGCTGATCGGCCTGGTGCCCATCGCGGTGCTCTGGAACCCGATCGCAGCCTTCGATTTCACCGGGGAGGGCTGGGTGTCGGCGCAGTACGTGGCTGCCCTGGTCTTCATCATCGTCGGGGTGCGCACCAAAGTGCCCGTGCACACTTAGCAGCACCGGCGCGGGTCGTGCCGTTCTGCTGCGTTCTGGGCGTAGACTGGGGGCGCGCTTGCAGGACCTAGTCACCGGCTCGACGTGCCGCCTCAGCTGTGTGTAACCGCAGCACCGAGGAAGCCCGGCACCCGATAGCACAAGGTGATTCAAGGTCCGGCGTGTCGACCGCGTCGACGTTCACGATGATTCTTCGGGAATGCCGGCGCCACCCGACAGTGCGGCCCACATGTGCCCCACTGCTGTGAAGTGGAGAAGAATGGCTCAGCCCCGCCACCAGACCGCCGGATCCGACCGGAACGCTGCCGAACACAACGGCGGCTCCCGCAGCGCGCGCGGCACTGCTGCACGCCGCACCCGGCCCAAGTCCCGCGACGATGATGCGCCCATCATCCCGATTCTCGCGCGCAAGGTGCGCGAAGTCGAAGCCAAAGCGCAGACCGGCGGCAAGCTCGGCCCCACCAACCGCACCAAGTTTCAGGTCATTGCGCTGCTGATGCGCGAGGAACGCGCCCGGGTGAAGGGCGACACCGAGCAGAATGACGGTAATCGCGCCGAACTGCTCAAACGGCTCGACGGCATCGCGCAGATTCTCGCCCGCACCGCTGCGCGTGACACCAGCCTGATCACCCTGCTCGAACCGGACGCGTCCGTCGGGGCCGTCGCACAGCGCTTTCGCCGCGACTGGTTGATCGAATCCGGCGCCGAACTCACCCCCGATGAGCTCATCATCAGCCGCGAACCCGAAGCCAAACCGGTGATGCCCGTCGGCCAGGTCATTCCGCAGTCCGTCAAATCCCGCCAGCTCGCCAACCCGTTTCTGGCCCCCGACTTCAGCGCCGCCGCGCCGCCGGCCCCCAGCCGGGCCCGCCGCCTCGCCAACTGGGAGCTGCTCGGCCCGCTGTTCAAATCGTTCGAATACGGCTCCGGTGGTCAGGCCGCCAGCATGGACATGCCCGAAGCGCCCAAAATCGACCGCCTGTCGCCTCCCGGCATGGAACTCATGCGCCACCAGGCCCGGTTCATTGAGAGCGCCCGTCTCGGTCACCGCAGCTACCTGCTCGCCGATGAGCCGGGACTGGGTAAGACCGCGCAGAGCCTGCTCGCCGCCTCCGTCGCGAATGCGTATCCGCTGCTGGCCATCGTGCCCAACGTGGTCAAAATGAACTGGGCCCGGGAGGTGGAACTGTGGACGCCGAACCGGCGCGCCACCGTGATCCACGGCGACGGGGCCAGCCTCGACGCCTTCGCCGACGTCGTCGTGGTCAACTATGACGTTCTGGACCGTCACCTGGCATGGCTGGGCACCCTCGGTTTCAAGGGCATGGTCGTCGACGAAGCACACTTCATCAAGAACCTGCAGTCGCAGCGTTCCAAACACGTGCTCGCCCTCGCGGATCAGATTCGCCGCCGCACCCCCGGCAACAACCCGCTGCTGATGGCGCTGACCGGCACCCCGCTGATCAACGACGTCGACGACTTTCGTGCCATCTGGCAGTTCCTCGGTTGGATCGAAGGCGACAAGCCCGCCCCGGAACTGTTGCAACGGCTCGAAGACTCCGGGCTGACCCCCGCCGATATGGGCTTCTACCCGGAAGCCCGGGCATCCGTCATCGACATGGGCATTGTGCGGCGCCGCAAGATCGACGTGGCCACCGACCTGCCGGCCAAGCGTATTGCCGACCTGCCCGTAGAACTCGACGACGATCTGGGCCGGTCCATCCGGCAGGCCGAACGCGAGCTCGGCGCCCGCCTCGTCACCCGCTACAACGCGCTCGTGGCTGCCCGCAGCGGCCGCTCGGCCGAGTCGGCGCTGTCGCCGGAAGAGATCCGCACGGCGCACATTCGTGCTGTCGCCCTGTCCGAGCTGGAAGATTCCAAGGGTCAGACCACCGGCGAGAACGTGTTCACGATGGTGCGCAAGATCGGCCAGGCCAAGGCCGGCCTCGCCGCCGACTACGCCGCCCAGCTGGCCCGATCCGTGGGCAAGGTGGTCTTTTTCGCCAAGCACATCGACGTGATGGATGCGGCCGAGGAGATCTTCGCCAAACGTGACCTGCGCACCGTGTCGCTGCGCGGCGACCAGTCCGCGCTGGCCCGGCAGGCCGCCATCGACGCTTTCAACAACGATCCCGAGGTGTCGATCGCGGTCTGTTCGCTCACCGCGGCCGGTGTCGGCGTGAACCTGCAGGCGTCTTCGAACGTGGTGCTCGCCGAGCTCAGCTGGACCGCGGCCGAGCAGACCCAGGCCATCGACCGGGTGCACCGCATCGGCCAGGACGAGCCGGTCACAGCATGGCGCATCATCGCCGCGCACACCATCGACGCCCGCATCGCCGACCTGATCGGCAGCAAGCAGGGCCTCGCGGCCCGGGCTCTGGACGGTTCCACGGAAGAAACCGGCTCGGCCGATTCCGTGCAGGCCAGCGCCCTGATCTACCTGCTCACCCAGGCGTTGAACGGCGAACTCTAGACGCACACGGCCCGATGGATTTGAACCGGGGATTTGAACCGGGGATTTGAACCGGGGATTTGAACCGGCGGGTCGCAGGCCGCATGATGAGAGAACTCCCTGCACGGCTGCAACCGGCATCGTGCCTTTCGAATTCTCACCCCACGGAACTCCACACCACCGCCTGCTCCACATCACCTCCTGCTCCACATCACCTCCTGCTCCACAACAGATCGGCTAGACATGAAGATCGGTATCCTCACCAGCGGCGGCGACTGCCCCGGGCTCAACGCGGTGATTCGCGGGGCGGTGCTCAAAGGGGTGCGTGCCCATGACGTCGAATTCGTGGGCATCCGCAACGGTTGGCGGGGACTCGTTCAGGGCGAGTTCATGAAACTCGACCGGCACAGTGTGCGTGGCCTGTCTCGGCAGGGCGGCACCATTCTCGGCAGCTCCCGCACCAACCCCTACGAGGGGGAGTTCGGCGGCCCGGAGAACATTCAACGCACCCTCGATGCGGAAGGCATCGACGCGGTCATCGCCATCGGCGGAGAGGGCACGCTCACCGCGGCACACCGCCTCACCGACGCGGGGCTGAAGATCGTCGGTGTGCCCAAGACCATCGACAACGACCTGGAAGCCACGGACTACTCGTTCGGGTTCAACACCGCCGTCGAAATCGCCACGGAGGCCATCGACCGGCTGCGCACCACCGCCGAATCACACGGCCGCTGCATGGTGGTGGAGGTCATGGGCCGCCACGTGGGATGGATCGCGCTGCACTCGGGCATGGCCGGCGGGGCACACGCCATTCTGATTCCCGAGCAGCCCAAGACGATCGAGCAGATCTGCGCGTGGGTGGAGCACGTGCGCGATCGCGGGCGCGCCCCCGTCATCGTGGTGTCGGAGGGTTTTCTGCTCGCCGACATGGAGCAGGCGCACTCCAGCAAGGGGCTGGACGCTTTCGCACGGCCCCGGCTGGGCGGCATCAGTGAGGTCATCGCTCCGCTCATCGAAGAGCGCACCGGCATCGAGGCTCGCGCCACGGTACTCGGTCATACCCAGCGCGGTGGCGCGCCGTCGGCGTACGACCGGGTACTGGCCACCCGCCTCGGCATGGCTGCGATCGACGCAGTGCAGAACTCCCAGTGGGGTTCGATGGTGTCGCTGCGCGGCACCGAAATCGACGTCGTAAGCATCGCGTCGGCGACCATCGGGCTCAAGACGGTGCCGCCGGCACGGTACGACGAGGCCGCCGTACTCTTTGGCTGAGCCGGTCAGAATACTGTCACAACGACAGTAATGTCACCACAACACAGCGGGAGTCGACACTGTCGGCTCCCGCTGGCATTGGGTGCGAGCCTCTAGGCCAGTTTGGCCTGAACCTGCGCAAGCGACGGGTTGGTCGCGGCGGAGCCGTCGGGGAACA
>JAWOHA010000263.1:0-9623 GCA_046496385.1 Cryobacterium sp.
GCCGTCATGGCCGGGCAGAACGTGCGGATTCAGCCCATCTGGACCGACGACTACTACATCGTGCGCATCGGAATCTAGGCTTCGGCGACTACCTCCGGCGCGGGCCGGCGCCGTTGGGTGAACACAGAGTGAATACCCAGCACAAACTTTCGGTTGCCTCTTCTGGGATACGGGTTTCTGGGTTAGCCTACAAATCTGATGTTCTGCGGGTTTCTTGGAGGGCCAATGCGTACGAGTGGCACGATCCACACCATGGATCGGCGCGACGCGTACACGCGGCGGCATAGCAGTCAAATATTCGTGCGCCACACCGTGGCCTGCAGGGCGTTGTCATTCGTGACAGCGCCTTTTTTGTTTGTTTGCTCGTTCCTGACCGGCCGATCACCGGGTCGTTCGAATGGCTGGAAGCCGTCCAGCCTCTTTCGAGAGGGAGCGCATGCGCACACTGGTTCTCAACGCGGGGTATGAACCCCTTGCCGTGGTCTCGTTCAAACGGGCGCTCGTGCTCGTCATGAATCACAAAGCCACCATCGTGGAGTCCGATCGGGGTCATCCGGTGCGGGCGGCATCCGGAGCCTGGGAGCGGCCGAGCGTGATCCTGCTCACTCGATATGTGCGCATTCCCCGCACCCGGGCGGTACCGGTCAGCCGCCGCGGGGTGTTGCGCCGCGATGAACACCGATGTTGCTACTGCGGAAAATCGGCCGCGACCATCGACCATGTCCTGCCGCGGTCCCGGGGCGGACGCGACACCTGGGAGAATCTGGTCGCCAGCTGCCTGCGCTGCAACAACGTGAAAAGCGACAAGACCCCGGCAGAGCTGGGCTGGGTGATGCGCTTCACACCCGGGTTGCCGCAGGGCACCACGTGGGTTGTGCCCGGTGTGGAGCGGCCCCTGCCGCAGTGGGACGAGTACCTCGCCCCGGCCGCCTGACCCGCGCCGCCGTCAGTCAGGGTAACCTTGTTCAGCCAGCCTCTGTAGCTCAACGGAAGAGCAGTTCCGTCCTAAGGAAACGGTTGGGGGTTCGAATCCCTCCAGGGGCACCAGACCGGGCCGCTCCCGGCACGGCCGGAACGGCAGGACTGACGGCGTCCGGTGTTCCGAGAGCCCCACCACGGCGACGCTCGGACCCCGGCGCGTTACGGGCACGCTCTACACTGTGCGTGAGCGGGACACCACGTGAGCCTGCGAGAACCGAGGGGCACGCGTGAAACAGCTCGACCAGCTCGACCAGCACCAGGACATTCTTCTCGCTGGCGAATCTGCCGCGCCGGTGCGCACCCTCGCCGATATTCTCGAGGTCACGGCCGCCACCCACCCCGACGCTCCCGCCCTCGACGATGCCGCCGGATCGATCAGCTACCGCGGGCTGCTGAGCCTCGTGCACGAACAGGCCGGCCGGCTCAGCGAGCAGGGCGTGCGCCGGGGCGATCGCATCGGCATTCGCAGCGCCTCGGGCACCCGGGAGCTGTACACCTCGATTCTGGCGACCATCATGGTGGGCGCCGCCTATGTTCCCGTCGACGCCGACGACCCGGAGGAACGTGCCCGCCTCGTGTTCGGTGAGGCCCGCGTCGTGGGCGTCATCGGCGATCAGGGCGTCTTCAGGCTGCGGGACGGCCTCGACGCGGCGGCGCTGCGGGCCCGCACGCTGCAGCCCGCCGACGACCCGGCGATCGTCTTCGACGGCGCCGTCGGAGGAGCGTTGCGGCCGGCCGAGAGCATTCCGGCACCCGACGACGACGCCTGGATCATCTTCACCTCCGGCTCCACCGGCGTTCCCAAGGGCGTCGCCGTCACGCACCGATCCGCCGCCGCGTTCGTCGACGCCGAAGCCCGATTGTTTCTGCAGGCGGAACCCATCGGTCCCGGCGACCGGGTGCTCGCCGGCCTGTCGGTGGCCTTCGACGCCTCCTGCGAAGAAATGTGGCTGGCCTGGCGTTACGGCGCCTGCCTGGTGCCGGCCCCCCGCTCCCTCGTTCGCTCCGGCGCTGACCTCGGCCCGTGGCTGGTCAGCCACGGGGTAACCGTCGTATCGACCGTGCCCACACTCGCCGCGCTCTGGCCCGATGACTCCCTCGAACTGGTGCGCCTGGTCATCTTCGGCGGCGAAGCGTGCCCGCCCGATCTGGCCGCACGCATCAGCGCCCGGGGCCGCGAAGTGTGGAACACCTACGGCCCCACCGAAACGACCGTCGTCGCCTGCGCCGCCCGGCTCGGCGGCCCCGGCCCCGTGCGCATCGGCCTGCCCCTGAACGGCTGGAACCTGGCCGTCGTCGACGCCGCCGGGGCCCGCGTGGCCGAGGGGGAGACGGGGGAGCTCATCATCGGCGGGGTCGGTCTGGCCCGGTACCTCGACCCCGAGAAAGACGCCGAGAAATATGCCCCGTTTGCCGCCCTGGGCTGGGACCGCGCCTACCGCAGCGGCGACCTGGTGCGCTTCGAACGTGCCGGGCTGCTCTTCGCCGGCCGCGCCGATGATCAGGTGAAACTCGGCGGGCGCCGCATCGAACTGGGGGAAGTGGATGCCGCGCTGCAGTCCCTCGCCGGCGTTGCCGGCGCCGCGGCGGTCGTGCAAACCACCCCGGCCGGCAACCACGTGCTGGTGGGCTACCTGAGCCTCACCGATGCCGCCGTGGCCTTCGACCGTGCCGCCGCCACCGCGAGCCTGCGCGCCGAACTGCCCGCCGCGCTGATTCCGCTGCTGGCCGTCGTGGCCGCGATCCCCACCCGCACCTCCGGCAAGGTGGACCGCGCGGCGCTGCCGTGGCCGCTGCCGAACACCGTCGGCGACACCGCCCGGTTCACCCCCACCGCCGCCTGGCTCGCCGAGGCCTGGGCGGCCATCCTCGGCGTTCCCGCGGCCGGCCCCGACGACGACTTCTTCGCCAGCGGCGGCGGCTCCCTCTCGGCGGCGCAGTTCGTGTCGGCGCTGCGGGACCGCTTCCCCGACACCCGGGTCTCGGACATCTACGACTACCCGCGCATCGGAGCGCTCGCCGACGAACTCGACGGCCGGGTGGCGCCCGTCGCCGCCCCGGCCCGCAGCGTGCTCCCCACCCCGATGCGCAGCCGCATCGGACAGACCCTTCTGGGTATTCCCCTGTTCGTGCTCGTCGGCGCCCGCTGGCTGGTGTACCTGGCCCTGATCAACAATCTGCTCCCGCTCTGGGGGTCGGCGACGTTCACCCCGACCGTGCCATGGTGGGCGGTGCTCACCGGGTTCGTGCTGTTCGTCACCCCGCTGGGCAAAATGGGCATCGCCGTGGCGTGCGCACGGCTGCTGCTGCGCGGGGTCACCCCGGGAAACTACCCCCGGGGCGGGTCGGTGCACCTGCGCCTGTGGCTGGCCGAGCAGGTCGCCCTGCTCGTCGACGCCGCGAGCCTCGCCGGGGCGCCGTGGATCAGCTACTACGCCCGCGCCCTCGGCGCCCGCATCGGTGCGGACGTGGACCTGCACGCCCTGCCCCCGGTGACCGGCATGCTCACCATCGGGGCCCGGGCATCGGTGGAACCCGAAACCGACCTGTCCGGGTACTGGATCGACGGTGACGTTCTGCGCATCGGGCACGTGCACATCGGCGATGAAGCCAGCATCGGATCACGCAGCACCCTGCTCGGCGGCGCGCACATCGGAGCGCGCGCGTCGCTCGACCCCGGCGCCGCCGTTTCGGGCCCGGTGCCCGCCGGAGAACGCTGGGCCGGATCGCCGGCCGAACGGGTCGGATCGCCCAAACGGCCCTGGCCGGAGAACCGCCCGCCGCGAGCCCGGCGCTGGCTGGCCGCGTTCGCTGCCGGTTCCGTGTTTCTGACCGCTGTGCCGGCCGGGTCCGCCGTGCTCGGCGCGCTGGTCGTCGGGGCTGTCGTCGGCGACGCCGCCACCCTCGGTGAGGCCTTCGGGCGGGCGGCGCTCGCCGTGCCGCTCGCCGTGATCGTGGCCGGCGTCGTCTACGCCCTCAGCGTGATCGGGGTCGTGCGCGCCCTCGGCAGGGGGCTGCGGGACGGCTTCTACCCGGTGCGCAGCCGGGTGGGCTGGCAGGTCTGGATGACCGAACGCATGCTCGACGGCGCCCGCACCCTGCTCTTTCCCGTGTACGCGAGCCTGTTCACGCCCGTCTGGCTGCGGCTGCTCGGCGCGACAGTCGGGCGGGGCGTCGAGGCGTCCACGGTGCTGCTGATCCCGTCGCTGACCACCATCGCCCCGTTCGCCTTTCTCGCCGACGACACCATGGTCGCCTGTTACGAACTCGGCGGCGGCTGGATGCGCATCGGCCCCGCCAAGATCGGCAAGCGAGCCTTCCTCGGCAACAGCGGCATCGCCGGTCCCGGCCGCACCGTGCCGCGCAACGGGCTCGTCGCCGTGTTGTCGTCGACGCCCCGCAAAGCCAAGCGCGGCTCCTCATGGCTGGGCAATCCCGCCGTGCGGCTGCGCCGCACCACGGCCGATGTCGACGACTCCCGAACGTTCAACCCGCCGCTGCGGCTCAAGGTGGCCCGCTCCGCCTGGGAGGTCCTGCGCATCATTCCGGTGTTCGTGACGGTCTGGATCGCCCTCGGTGTGCTCACCCTGCTCGAAGCGCTGTGGCTGAGCCTCGGCCTCGGCTGGGCGATCGCGCTCAGCGGCGTCGTGATGCTCACCGCCGGCGCCGTCGCGGCGACGGCCACGACGGCCGCGAAGTGGCTGCTGGTCGGGCGCATCACCCAGAGCGAGCATCCGCTCTGGTCGTCGTTCATCTGGCGCAACGAGGTCTCGGACACCTTCGTGGAGATGGTGGCCCGGCCCTGGTTCGCGGAGAAGGCCACCGGCACCCCGGCCCTGGCCATCTGGCTGAGCAGCCTGGGCGCGAGCATCGGCCGCGGGGTCTGGTGCGAAACCTATTGGCTTCCCGAGGCCGATCTGGTCAGCATCAACGACGGTGCCACCGTGAACCGCGGCTGCGTCGTGCAGACGCACCTGTTCCATGACCGCATCATGCAGCTGGACACCGTGCACCTGGCCGCCGGGGCCACCCTCGGCCCGCACAGCGTGATCCTGCCGGCGGCGGCCGTAGACGCCGGGGCGAGCGTCGGACCCGCCTCCCTCGTGATGCGCGGGGAGCGGGTGCCGGCCGGGTCGTTGTGGGCAGGAAACCCGATTTCACCCTGGCACAGCCCGCCATGGCAGAGTTGATCCCACCATGCCACAGCCACGTTCCACCAGATTCGGTGCCCAGTCCCTCGAGGACCCCTACGTACAGAGCGGGAACGGGGGCTACCGGGTAGCGCGCTACGATCTCGATCTGGACTACCGGGTCGCCACCAACCGGCTGCGCGCCACCGCGGTCATCTCGGCGCGCGCCACGATGCGCCTCGACCGGTTCAGTCTCGACTTCGACGGCCTCAGCGTGGAGCGCGTCACCGTGAACGGCGACCGGGCCAGCAAAATCACCCACACGGCCCGCAAGCTGGTGATCACCGTCGCGACCACGATCGAGGCCGGCGCACGGTTTCAGGTGACCGTGCGCTATCGCGGCGCACCGCGCCCGCTGCACAGCGTGTGGGGCGACGTGGGCTGGGAAGAACTCGACGACGGCGTGCTCGTGGCCGGGCAGCCCACCGGCGCGGGCTCCTGGTTTCCCTGCAACGACCACCCCAGCGACAAAGCCACCTTCACCATCGCGGTCACCTGCGAGGCCCCGTACACGGTGATCTGCAACGGTGTTCTCACGAGTCGCACGACCCGGTCGGGGCGCACCACCTGGACCTACTCCGAAGCCGAGTCGATGGCGACCTACCTCGCCACGGTGCAGATCGGCCGGTATCAGCGCCTCGACGTGGCCGAAGGCCTCGTGCCCCAGCGCATCTACTATCCCCTGGGCCACCACCATGAGGTGGGGGTGGACTTCGCCCGGCTGAGTGAGATGCTCGACCTGTTCACCCGACTGTTCGGCCCGTACCCCTTCGCGACGTACACCGTGGTCGTCACCGACGACGTGTTGGAGATTCCGCTCGAATCCCAGGGGCTGGCCGTCTTCGGTCGCAACCACATCGACGGCGAGCACGGCAGCGACCGGCTGATCGCCCACGAGCTCGCCCATCAATGGTTCGGGAACAGCCTCACCGTGCAGACCTGGCGGGACATCTGGCTGCACGAGGGCTTCGCGTGTTACGCCGAATGGATCTGGGCCGAAGCGAGCGGGGGGCGCACCGCCGACGACAGCGCCCGGGCGTACCGCCGCGAGCTCGAGGCGCTGCCGCAGGACCTCGTCACCGGTGACCCGGGCCCCCATGACATGTTCGACGACCGCGTCTACAAGCGCGGGGCGCTCGCCCTGCACGCAATACGGCGATCGGTCGGCGACGAGGCCTTCTTCGACGCCCTGCGCGCGTTCACCCTCGACCGCCGGCACAGCAACATCACCGCGGAGGAGTTCGTGAGCTTCATCACCGAGCACACCGGCAGCGCCGGTATCGACCGCATCGTGCGGGGCTGGCTGGCCGAGGCGGCCCTGCCCGGGAGCTGACCCGCCGAGAAACCGGCACCGGCACCGGCGCCGCGCCCCGGCCGGTGATCACCACCCGGACCTCTCGACGCGCAGCAGACGCAGCGTCGGCGGTGACTCGGCCAGCACCGCGACCGTGGCCACGAGCCCCGGGGCGGCCGGCACGGAGAACAGGCGCAGGCGGTGCAGGGCGAACGGTGCACCGGGCCAGTCCCGCACCCTGGTCGGAGCGCCCCCTCGGGTGAGGTCCACGGTCAGCTCGCGTGGATCGACGCGCAGACCCTGCCCGGTGAGTTTGAGCACCGCCTCCTTCGCCGTCCACAGCGCCGCCCGGGCGCGCGCGCCCGCCGCGGGGGACAGGCCGCCGAGCCCGGCGATTTCCGAATCGCTGAACGCGACCGCATCGACGCTGTGGCGGCGCAGACGGGCGATGCTCTCCAGGTCGATGCCGACGGGAGAACCGGCCGCGACGGCTATCGCGACCGATTCTTCCGCCCGGCTCAGGCTCGCCGCCCACCCCGTGCAGGCGGCCGGCGACACCGGCACGGGGCGGCCGTGCGGGCCGCCGCACCGCGTGCAGTGCTGCTCCACGACGGCGGCGGGAACTCCGGCCGCCCGCGCCACGACGGCGCTCAGAACACGGCGATCGTCGGCATCCGTGCCCCCGCGGGCACCGAGCCACACCTGCAGCTGCACGACGGGCGCCGGCTCGCCGTTTCGCGTCACGTCGACCACCGGCGGACCGCCCCTTCTGATACCCGAAGCCTACGGGCAACCCGCTGTCGGGTGCGGCAGACTGGGGCAACCGACGAAGGAGCACCGATGGCGCTGATAGACAATGCGATCTATGTCGACGGGCGCCGTCTCACCAGCCCGGAGAACCTCGAGGACACCTTCGAGATAATGAAAGCCCACGCCGGCTTCGCCTGGATCGGCCTGTACCGCCCCACCGACGCCGAGGTGCGCACCGTGGCGCAGGAATTCGGCCTGCACTCCCTCATCGTCGAAGACGCCCTGAAAGGGCACCAGCGCTCCAAAATCGAGCGTTACGGCGAGACCCAGCTCATCGTGCTGCGCCCCGCCCGCTACCTCGACGCCGAGGAGCGGGTGGAGTTCGGTGAGGTGCACGTGGTCGCCGGCCCCGACTTCGTCGTCACCATCCGCTACGCGGAATCCCCGGACCTCGCCGGGGTGAGGCGCCGTCTCGAAGACACCCCCGAGCTTCTGACGCTGGGATCCGAAGCGGTGCTCTACGCGGTGCTCGATCAGGTCATCGACGAATACGCCCCGGTCGTGGCGGGACTGCAAAACGATATCGACGAGATCGAGGATCAGCTCTTCGACGGCGACCCGAGCGTGTCACGGCGCATCTACGATCTGTCCCGTGAGGTCATTGAGATGCAGCGGGCCACCCAGCCGCTGCTGGACATGATCGATTCGCTGCAGCGGGGCTTCGAACGGTTCGACGTGGACCTGGAACTGCACCGCGGTCTGCGCGACGTGAAGGACCACACCCTGCGCGTCGTCGACAGGGTGGACGCGTTCCGGCAGATTCTGCAGAACGCCCTCACCGTGCACAGCGCCCTGGTGGCGCAGAGCCAGAACGACAAGATGCGCCGCCTCAGCGAAACCGGGCTGGCCCAGAACGATCAGATCAAGAAACTCTCCAGCTGGGCGGCCATCCTGTTCACGCCCACCCTGGTGGGCACCATCTACGGAATGAACTTCGCGGTGATGCCGGAACTGCAGTGGCGGTTCGGGTACCCGTTTGCCCTGGCGCTGATGGTGGCCACCGGCATAACCCTCTACGCTGTGTTTAAGAAAAGAGACTGGCTCTGACTGTCGAACGGCCCGGAAACGGGGCGGATGCCGGGGAAACTCGGTGAAACCCGCACCGCCTCCCGGCAAAACGGCTCTCCCACAATTAGGGTGTTTGTGTGTGGCGCCTCGATAAAAAATCTGATGATGACGACGACTCGGTGTCGCAGCAGTCCAGCGCGCCCACGCCCGAGCAGTGGGCGGCGCCGACAGCGGTGCCGCCGCGCACAAGCCGGCACGGGTCATCCGACCGTAACTCCAGCGGCTTTTCCCCCGGCACCTTCGAACCTGAATCGAACGCCGCCGACGGGAACCAGCCCGATACCCGGCAGGGGAGTATGCATAACGTGAGCGCCCCGCACATGGTCAGTCTCGGCGACCCCTCCCTCATCGCCGGCAACATCGCCGAACCCGCCTGGCAGCGCTGGCGCGACGAGTTGGTCTCGCTCGGGGGGCGCTCTCCGCTGTTGCACTTCATTGACACCCCACGCTCCCGCATCGAACTGAGCGCCTCGCACCCCGGCGGACTGCCGCAGTTCATCACCGGCAAGACCACGCTGCTCTCCAACCTGATCCGCGACGAAATCGCCCTGCGCAATGCCCGACTCGCCGCGAACGAGATCACCCAGAAAGGTATCGAGCTGCGCTCCATGCGCGGTATCGAGTCCGTCAACCTCGCCATCGGACTGGCCGAATGGACCCACGACGACGTGGACTTCACCGCCCCGGTGCTGCTGCGGCCGATGGCCATTCGCCGGTACGGCCGCGACTACGAGCTCAAACTCAAAGGCCAGCCGTTCCTCAACCCCGAACTGGCCCGGGCGTTGCGTGACCAGTTCCAGATCGTGCTCGACGCGGATGCCTTCGTGGCCCTGGCCATCACCAACGGCGCGTTCAAACCGCAGCCGGTGATCGACCGCCTGCGCGGACTCACCTCGCACCTGCCGTGGTTCAACGTGGTGCCGCGCCTGGTGGTGTCGTCCTTCGCGGACGTGGGGCGGGCGCTGGCCACGGACGCCGTCCGGCTGGAGCATCCGCTGCTGGACGCCGTTGCGGGCAACGCGACCGCCCGGCGCACCATCGAGACCCTGTATCACCCGGTCGTGCCCATCGGCCAGGACGCCCGACCGCCGGCCACCGACACGCTGCTGCTGGACGCCGACCCGGAACAGGAGAACGTCGTGGCCCAGATCGCGGCCGGCAACTCCCTCGTGGTGAAGACCCTGCCCGGCACCGGCGGCACCCAGACCATCGTCAACGCGATCGGGTCGCTGATTTCCCAGCACAAACGGGTGCTCGTGGTCAGCGCCCGCCGATCCAGC
>JAWOHA010000169.1:0-6649 GCA_046496385.1 Cryobacterium sp.
CATCACCCGACGCATTCCCGCGCCGCTTCCCGCGGTCGAGGCCTGCCTTGATCTGCTCACGACATTGCAGTCGAGTGTCGCCGCCCTCCCCAGCGATGTCGCCGGTCGCACCCTGGCCCGGCTGGTGAGTGCTGATCCGATTGAAGACCCAACCGTGCGGGCCTTCGGCGCTCTGCTCCACACCGACGAATGCCGCGCCAGCCTCTACTCCTTCTTCACTCTGCAGGCCGCCCGCAAACGCAGCCGGCCTCCGGGTGCCCTTCCCGCGTCATCGTCACCTCCCCGTGGTGCCCCGACCCGCGGTGCCTCAACCCGGGTCGGCGTGATCGGCGGGGGCCTCATGGCCTGCCAACTGGCGGTGCTCTTCGCCGACCGGTTGAACGCTGCGGTCCACCTCACCGAGCTCACCCCCGAGCGCGCGCAGCAGGCGCTGGTTCGCGTGCTCAACCAGCTGGACCGCATGGTCGTCCGGGGCTCGCTCACACCCGCGCGCCGGGACCGCCTGGCCGGGCTCGTCACGGCCAGCGATGCCGTCGCCGATCAGGCGGGCAGCACGATCGTCATCGAGGCCGTCTTCGAAGACCTCGCCGTGAAGCGTGGTGTCTGGGCCGCCGTTGAAGCCGTCGTGTCGCTGGACTGCGTGCTGCTGACCAACACCTCATCGCTCTCGATCACTGATCAGGGAGCAGACCTGCTGCGTCCCGAGCGTCTGGTCGGTTTTCATTTCTTCAACCCGGTGGCGGTGCTGCCGCTGGTCGAGATCGTGCGCTCAGCACACACCAGCCGTGCCGTCGTCGATACGGCCTTCGGCCTGGCGGGGGCACTGGGCAAAACGGCCGTGCTCGTCGCCGACCAGCCGGGATTCGTCGTCAATCGCATTCTCACCCGGTTGTTCAGCGATACCCTCGCCCTGATCGACGGGGGAGCAGACGTCGGAATCGTCGACGGCGCGCTCGTGAACGACGGTCTGCCCATGACGGCGCTCACCCTGTTGGGATACATCGGCCCGGCCGTGCAGCTGCACATTCTCACCACGATGCACGAAAGCTACCCGGACCGGTTCGCCGTCAGCCCCAGCCTGGTCGCCCTGGTCGATTCCGGTCTGCCGGGATATCTCGGTCGTGACGGAAAACTCACACCCGAAGCAGCCGCCGTCCTCTCCGGAGTGGTGCCATCGGCCGTGCCTGTTCTGCGGGAACACGACGAGGTGCGCGAGCATCTGCTGCGAGGTCTGGCCGATGAAACGGCGCGCATGGTGGCCGACAACACCGTCGCCGCGGCCTCCGACATCGACGCCTGCATGATCCTCGGCGGCAATTATCCCCAGCACACCGGGGGACTGACCGCGCTGCTGGACCGGTCCGGAGCGAGCCACGCGGCCAACGGACGAAGATTCCACCCGCACGGTGTCGCCAGCCTTCCCCGGGAGCCTGAACCGGTCTTCCGTCCCTGATCTTCGCCCGGACCGCCCAGCGCGGCCGCGCCCCGTGTGCACCACCCACAGAAAGCGACCACATGCCCGAGCTCACCGTCACCACCCCGACCACCACTCCCGACTACGACGTGTCGACCCCCCTCGACACGGATTACTACAGCGTCTTCGCCGGCGTGCCCGCGGCGGACCGGGCCTTCTGGGACCGCGCGCGCACGTTCGCCGTTGAGACCCTCGAAGAGCTGAACACCGCCTGGGATCGGGCTGAATACCCGGTGCACCTGGTGCGGCGCCTCGGTGAGCTGGACTTGTTGACCGATGGCGTGCACGGGCCCGGCCTCACCGCCATGTCGCCGCTGGCAGCGGGTCTGGTCAATATGGAGATATCCCGAGGCGACGGCAGCATGGGAACGGTCATTGCGGTGCAGGGCGGTCTGGCGCTACGCAGCATCGCGATGTACGGCAGCCCGGAGCAGCAGGCCACGTGGCTGGTCCCACTCGCGCGCGCCGAGAAGCTCGGTGCGTTCGCCCTGACCGAACCCGACCACGGCTCGGACTCGGTGGGGCTGGCAACGACCGCCCACAGGGATGGCGACGAGTGGGTCATCAACGGGGAGAAGAAGTGGATCGGCAACGGGTCTGTCGGAGACGTCACGGTGGTCTGGGCCCGCGATGACGCGGGAGACGTGCGCGGGTTTCTCGTCGAGCAGTCCACTCCCGGGTACTCGGGCGTCACCATGACGGGCAAAGGCTCGCTGCGCGCTATCCACCAGGCCCGCATCACCCTCACGAATGTGCGGGTTCCGCTGACCGCGGTACTGCCCGGAACGAAGACGTTCAAAGACACCTCGGCAGTTCTCTTCGCGACGCGCCTCGGCGTGGCATGGTCGGCGCTGGGCCACGCCACGGCGGTCTTCGAAGCGGCCCTGAACTACGCCACCCTGCGCACCCAGTTCGGCAAGCCGTTGGCCGGATTCCAGATCGTTCAGGAACGCCTCACGGTGATGCTGGCCCAGCTCACCTCGATGCAGCTGCACTGCATGCACCTGTCCGAACTCGACGCGGCCGGTACGCTGCGGCCCATTCAGGCGAGCCTGGCCAAATACCACAACACCCGTGCCGCACGGGAGATCGCCTCGATGGCTCGGGACATGCTCGGCGGTAACGGCATTCTGCTCGAAAACCACGTCATCAAACACCTCGCCGATATCGAATCCATTCACACCTACGAGGGCACCGAGAGCATCCAGGCGCTGCTGATCGGGCGTGACCTCACGGGCGTGAGCGCGTTCCGCTGAC
Organism: Cryobacterium sp.; assembly: GCA_046496385.1. Taxonomy (GTDB): domain Bacteria; phylum Actinomycetota; class Actinomycetes; order Actinomycetales; family Microbacteriaceae; genus Cryobacterium. The sequence continues at coordinate 2,732 of JAWOHA010000169.1, forward strand.
CGGAGGAGTGCACCAGCGTTCGACCAACTCCCGCACGCCGTTGCTTGGCACGCCGCCTTTCGTGCGAGCCGCCCGCCCCTGATCGACCCCAGACCCACCGGACGAAGGAGTCCCCTTGCTGGAACAGATGGCCACCTCACCCAATGATTCACCGCTCACACCGATGCGCTTCCTGCAGCGTTCCGCGGAGGTCTTTCCCGATAAAGACGCCATCGTGTACGGAGAACGCCGGTACACGTACACCCAGTTCCGCGCGGCGGCGGAACGCCTGGCCCACGCTATCCGGGCCCGTATCCAGCCCGGAGACCGGGTGATCTTCCTCGCCCCGAACATCCCCGAGATGATCATCGCGCACTTCGCCGTTCCGCTGGCCGGCGGGGTTCTCGTGGCGCTCAACTCTCGGCTGGCCAAGCCGGAAATCGACTATGTCCTCGCCCACTCCGAGGCGGCGCTGCTCTTTGTCGACGCTGAGATTCTCAGCACCGTCGGTGATGCTTTCGCCGCCTCGCCGGCTCTTCAGGCGGTCATTGAAATCGGTGATCCGCAATTCGGCGCGCGGGAGAGTGGCCTCGCCCTCGGGCAGCAGAGCCTGGAGTCGTTTCTGCTCGACGCGGTCGACTCCAACGAGAGTCCGCTGCGCTGGGACATCACCGATGAACGTTCCGTGATCGCGATCAACTACACCTCGGGCACCACCGGCAAACCCAAGGGGGTGATGTACTCGCACCGTGGCGCCTACCTCAACTCCTTCGGCGAGATCTTCCACAACAAATTCACCAGCGACTCCGTGTACCTCTGGACCTTGCCGATGTTTCACTGCAACGGATGGTGCATGCCGTGGGCGGTGACAGCCGCTGGCGCTACCCAGGTCTGCCTGCGCATGGTGCGTGCCGAGTCAGTCTGGGACGCTATCGACACCCTCGGCGTGACCAACCTCTGTGGCGCTCCGACGGTGTGCAGCATCATCGCCAACGCCGCCCAGGCGCATATCGTGGACCGGCCGCTGAGCATCACGACCGCCGGTGCGCCGCCCTCGCCGAGGGTGATCCAGCAGCTCGAAAGCCTGCGTATGACTGTCGTGCACGTCTATGGCCTTACCGAGGTGTACGGACCGAACACCATCTGCGAGTACCAGAAGGCCTGGGACGACCTTCCCGACGAAGACCGGGCCCGCAAGATCTCCCGGCAGGGCGTCGGCATGTTGCAGGCCGAATCCGCGCGCATCGTCGATGAGGCCATGATCGACGTGCCCGCCGACGCCCACACGATGGGCGAGATCGTGTTGCGCGGCAATAACGTGATGGTCGGCTACTACAAGAACCCGCAGGCCACCGCGGAGGTGTTTCGTGGCGGATGGTTCCACACCGGAGATCTCGGCGTTATGCATCCCGACGGGTATATCGAAATTCGAGATCGGGCCAAGGACATCATCATCTCCGGCGGAGAAAACATCTCGACGATCGAAGTGGAGAACGCGATGCTCGCGCATCCCACCGTGCTCGACGTGGCCGTTGTGGGAATGCCGCACCCGAAATGGGGTGAACGCCCGCAGGCGTACGTTGTGCTGCGGCCCGACCACATGGTCACCGAGGTTGATCTGTTGACGCACACGCGGTACCTGATCGCGAGTTTCAAGGTTCCCGACTACGTGACCTTCGTGGACGAGCTGCCCCGCACGGCCACCGGCAAGGTCATGAAAGTGGTGCTCCGAGACCTGCAGCAGGCCGACGCGACCGAGAAGGCCGCCGTTCCGGCCCCGGGTTCCTGAACGTCCGCGTCGGCCGTTCCGGCCGCAGTCAGAGGTGACGTCCCGATCCGGTCAGTGGAAGACCATTCCAATCATGCCGCGTCGAACTGCGCAACCGGGGAGAATGGGCAGGTGTACTTTCTTCTCACCCGTGGCGACGCGCACGCACCGTCCGGCGCCTGGACGATCCTGACCCTCGATGACACCGGCGCGACGCTGCGACCGGCTCGCCACCTGGGCACGGAAGCTCTGGCGGACTTCGTGCGGCAGCAGGAGTCGGCACCCGGCGCGGCGGGGCCGCCGCGCTGGGTCTGGCACGACACCAGCACCAGCTACTCGGTCTTGTTGGCGGCGGGTATACGGGTGCAACGCTGTCATGACCTACGGCTGTGTCACACGATTCTGCGCAATTCACGTTTGAGCGCTCAGAGCGGCCTGGCAACCGGTGAACGCTCCGCCTGGGACGGTCCGGCCGCGGTCAACCGGCTGCCGGCCGTGCAGGGGGCGACGCTCTTTGATCTCGACGCGGTGCCGCAGGGGCCCTCGGATGCGCACACCGAGTTCCAGCGACAGCTGGCTGCCGTGGCCGGCTGCGAACAGCCGGCACGCATCCGCCTGCTGTTGGCGGCAGAATCTGCCGGAGCGCTGAGTGCGGCCGAGATGCGTTTCACCGGGTTGCCCTGGCGGGTGGACGTGCACGAGCGCCTGCTGCACGACGCGCTCGGACCGCGCGTGCCCGACGGTGTGCGGCCCGACAAGCTGGAGCAGTTGGCCGGTGAGATTCGCCGCCACCTGAACGACCTGACCCTGAACCCAGACTCTCCGCCGGACCTGCTGCGCGCGCTCAACCGGGCCGGGCTGTCGGTGACCTCGACACAGGGCTGGCGCCTTCAGGAACTCGAGCATGCGGTCATCGAGCCACTGCTGCGCTATAAGAAGCTGTCCCGACTGCTCTCAGCCAACGGCTGGGCATGGCTGGAAACGTGGATCGTCGACGGCCGCTTCCACGCCGAATACTTGCCCGGGGGTGTGGTCACCGGGCGCTGGGCCGCGCGTGGCGGAGGCGCCTTGCAACTGCCCAAACAGGTACGCGCGGCCGTTGTCGCTGACCCGGGCTGGACATTCGTTGTCGCCGACGCCGCACAGCTGGAACCGCGTATTCTGGCGGCCTTGTCTCAGGACCAGGCGATGGCCCTGGCGGGGCAAGGACGAGACCTGTACGCCGGTATTGTGGCCAGCGGAGTGGTGGACACGCGGGATCAGGCCAAGGTCGCCATGCTCGGCGCCATGTACGGGGCCACCACCGGGCAGAGCGGTCGACTCTTGCCGCGACTGGGCCGCGCTTATCCCCGGGCACTCGGTCTGACCGAAGACGCCGCACGCGCCGGAGAACGTGGCGAGAGCGTCACGACCCGGTTGGGGCGCTCGTCGCCGAAGCCCAGCCCCGAGTGGCTGACGGTTCAGGCCCGGGCCTCCGAACCGGACGCGACGAGAAGCGACGAGCACCGAGCACGAGCCCAGGCTCGGGACTGGGGCCGGTTCACTCGAAACTTCGTTGTGCAGGGCAGCGCGGCGGAGTGGGCCCTGTGTTGGATGGCGGATATCCGCCGGCAACTGTGGCCGGCAAGCGGCTCCTCTCACGCCGCGCTGACGCGTGGTGCACACCTGGTTTTCTTCCTGCACGACGAGGTGATCGTGCACACGCCGCGAGCGGATGCGGAACACGTTGCCGCCGTCGTCGCCCGGTCGGCCGAAACCGCCGGACGGCTCCTCTTCGGCACGTTTCCGGTCGATTTTCCGCTGACCGTCGCCCTCGTGGACAGCTATGCGGATGCCAAGTAGCGGGTGAACCAGCCCGTTGCGGCCCGACGCGTCAGGGTGGCACGATTCAGGCCGACGCCGACGCCGACGCCGACGCCGAGGACGAGGACGAGGACGAGGACGAGGACGCGGACGCGGCGGCAGAGGGCGCGGGGGCGGATGGTCGGCGTCCGCGTCGTGGCCGGTCCGGGTTCAGCCCATGGGCGTATGCGGCGCTGCCCACCGCGGTCAGGCTGTCTTCGGCTCGGCTGAGCCATTCCAGGGCGGCGTGGGCGAAGACGTCGGCCGCGTCTTGCGCCAGGCCGTCATGTGGGGTGAGGCGGCCCCCTGCAGGCGGGGTCGACCAGTGG
>JAWOHA010000308.1:0-11919 GCA_046496385.1 Cryobacterium sp.
GGGCGGTCTGTCAGGCGAGCCACGAGTGTGGCATCGGTGGAGGGGCGCCCTTCGCGACGGAAGAAGCTGCCCGGAATGCGACCGGCTGCGTACATGCGCTCTTCGACGTCGATGGTGAGCGGGAAGAAGTCGAAGTTGTCCTTCGGGTGCTTGCTCGCGCTCGTGGCGGAGAGCAGCATTGTCTCTTCGTCGATGTAGGCGGCAGCCGATCCCTGCGCCTGCTGGGCAAGACGACCGGTTTCGAAACGGATGGTGCGGGTGCCGTATGTGCCGTTGTCAATAACGGTTTCGGCGAACGTGATTTCTGGACCCTCCATGCGGGGGTTTCTCCTTATGTGTTTGCTTCTCACCATGCTGGTGACGAAGGCTCGGTTACCCGTATGGCAGCCGAGTTGGGCGAAGAACAGGCAGCTTCAAGCCAGCCTGCTACCTGCTCAGACTAACAGGTACCGTTCCAGCTCGGAGAAGCGACTACGTGACCGGCGCGGGTGTCGCGGCGTCGAGCACCAGGGCGGCGTGGGTGGGCCCGTCGGGAACCGTGGCGGGGCGGTTGACGGCCATCTCGCGGCGCAGCACCGGTACGACCTCCTCGCCGAGAATGTCGAGCTGCTCAAGCACGGTCTTGAGCGGCAGCCCGGCGTGGTCCATCAGAAAGAGCTGGCGCTGGTAATCACCGAAGTGGTCCCGCATTCCCGCATAGCGGTCGATGACCTGCTGCGGGCTACCCACGGTGAGCGGCGTCTGCTCGGTGAAGTCTTCCAGGCTGGGGCCGTGGCCATAGACCGGGGCGTTATCGAAGTAGGGCCGAAACTCGGTGACGGCGTCCTGGCTCCTGGCCCGCATGAAGGCCTGGCCGCCAAGACCCACGATGGCTTGCTCTGCGCTGCCGTGCCCATAGTGCTCGAAGCGGGATCGGTAGTAACCGATCAGCTTCATGTAGTGCTCTTTGGGCCAGAAGATGTTGTTGGCGAAGAAGCCGTCGCCGTAGAACGCGGCCTGCTCGGCGATTTCGGGGCTGCGGATGCTGCCATGCCAGACGAAAGGCGGCACCCCGTCGAGTGGACGCGGGGTGGACTGAAATCCCCGCAGCGGGCTGCGGAACTGGCCCTCCCAGTCCACGAAGTCTTCCCGCCAGAGCCGGCGCAGCAGGGCGTAGTTCTCCAGCGCCAGCGGAATGCCCTGGCGAATGTCCTGGCCGAACCAGGGGTAGACCGGTCCCGTGTTGCCGCGGCCGAGCATCAGGTCGACCCGCCCCTCGGAGAGGTGCTGCAGCATGGCGTAGTCCTCGGCCAGTTTCACCGGGTCGTTCGTGGTGATCAACGTCGTGGCGGTGGAGAGAATGATGCGTTCGGTCTTCGCGGCGATGAAGCCCAGCAGGGTTGTCGGTGACGACGGCACGAACGGCGGGTTGTGATGCTCGCCCGCGGCGAAGACGTCCAGGCCCACTTCTTCGGCTTTCCGGGCGATGGCGACCATGGCGGTGATGCGCTCGTGCTCGCTCGGCGCACGCCCGGTGGTGGGATCGGCCGTGACGTCTCCGACCGTGAAAATTCCGAACTGCATCTCTCACCTTTTCCGTTTGCCTGCCGGTTTTTCCGTTCGCCTGCCGGTGCGCTGAGCGTGCCCGCATCGCCGACACCTGGCCTGGCTGCCATTTTACCCTGCGCACCCTACGCTGTTGGCTAGCCGACCTGGAGGAGGACCCCCGTGACAGAGCCTGCCGCAGCAGAATCCGCAGCCGATCAAACCAGCACCGCTCCGTGGTGGACTCGCGCCGTGGTGTACCAGGTGTACCCGCGCAGCTTCGCGGATTCCGACGGGGACGGGATCGGCGACCTCGACGGCATCCGCTCGCGGCTGGATCACCTCGCCGACCTGGGCGTCGACGCGATCTGGCTCTCGCCGGTGTATCCGTCGCCGCAGCACGACAACGGCTATGACATCACGGATTACCAGAACATCGACCCGGTCTTCGGCAGCCTGGCCGAGTTCGACGCGCTGCTCGCGGCGGCGCACGAACGCGGCATCAAGATCGTGATGGACCTCGTGGTCAACCACACCAGCGACGAGCATGACTGGTTCGCCGAGTCGCGTTCGTCGCTCGACAACCCCAAGCGCGACTGGTACTGGTGGCGCGAGGCCCCCGCCGACGGCACCCCGCCCAATGCCTGGCGCAGTGCGTTCAGCGGCCCGGCCTGGACCCTGGATCCGGCCACGAACCAGTACTACCTGCACCTGTTCGCCCGCCAGCAGCCCGACCTGAACTGGGAGAACCCGGAGGTGCGCGAGGCCGTCTACGACATGATGAACTGGTGGCTGGACCGCGGCGTCGACGGGTTTCGCATGGATGTCATCAACCTCATCGCCAAACGGCTCGACGCCATCGACGGCGTCGACGGCGTCGTTGACGTACCGGCGTTCAGCATGGGCCCGCAGATTCACGAGTACCTGCAGGAGATGCACCGGGCCGTCTTCGCCGAACGCACCGGTGAGCTCCTCACCGTGGGCGAGATGCCCGGGGTGAGCGTGGCCGACGCGGCGCTGTTCACCGATCCGGCCCGGGCCGAGGTCGACATGATCTTCCAGTTCGAGCACGTCTCACTCGACCAGGGTGCCGGCAAGTTCGACCCGCTCCCCCGCAACCTGCCGGCGTTGAAAGCCAACCTGGCCCGCTGGCAGCACGGCCTCGCCGCGACCGGCTGGAACAGCCTGTACTTGAACAATCACGACCAGCCGCGCCTGGTGTCCCGGTTCGGCAATGACACCGAGTTTCGCTACGAGTCGGCGACCCTGTGGGCGCTCGTGCTGCACCTGCACCGCGGCACCCCGTTCATCTACCAGGGCGAAGAAATCGGCATGACCAACGTGCGCTTCGACCGTATCGAGCAGTACCGCGACATCGAATCACTCAACCACTACCGGGAGGCCGTGGAGCACTTCGATCAGTCCCCCGCCACCGTGCTCGCCGGAGTACACCAGATGGGCCGGGACAATGCCCGCACGCCCATGCAGTGGAACGATTCCGCGCACGCCGGCTTCACCACCGGCACGCCGTGGATCGAGGCAAACCCCAATTTCGGCTCCATCAACGTTGCCGCGGATGCCGCAGCCGAGTCGAGCGTGTTTCGCTTCTACCAGCGCCTCATCGCTCTGCGGCATGCTTCTTCGACGGTGGCGCTGGGCGATTTCACCCTGCTCGCCGCAGAGCACCCGGCGCTGTACGCCTTCACCCGCACGCATGGCGACGACACCCTGCTGGTGCTGGCCAACGCCTCGGATGCGGCGCTGGACTGGAAGAACGCCGGCCTGCCCGAGGCGGTGACGGCGGCGGTGCCCGAGGCCGAGCTGCTGCTCGGCAACCGGATCACCGCCAGCGGAACGCCGTCTTCCGAGACCGCCCTGACCCCGTGGGAAGCACGGCTCTACCGGCTCTGAGCGCGGCGCACCCTTGTCAGGGGCGAGCCTCGGATCCGGCCGGTCGGTCACGTTCGATCTGGAGCTCAAGCTCGAGTTCGAGTTCCAGTTCGAGTTCACGCTCCAGCTCGAGGGCCGCACGTTCGGCAGTCTCCGCCGCGCTCTTCTCGGCGCGCAACTTGATGCCCAGGAGCGAGTGGCGACGCCCGTAGAGAAAGTAGATCGCCACTCCCACGGCCAGCCAGACGCCGAACCGTGCCCAGGTGAGCGTGGTCAGGTTGAGCATCAGCCAGACACAGAGCACCGCCGACAGGATCGGCAGGAACGGGGAGAACGGCACCCGGAACGCACGCGGCAGGTCCGGGCGCTTCTTGCGAAGCACGACCACGGCGATGCTCACGAGCACGAACGCCGACAGGGTGCCGATATTGATCATTTCTTCGAGCACACCCACATCCGTCAGTCCGGCGATGAGGGCGACCAGGGTGCCGGCGATGATCTGAATGCGCACCGGGGTGCCACGCTTCGCGCTCGTGACACTGAGCCAGCGCGGCAGCAGACCATCGCGGCTCATCGCGAAGATCACCCGCGACAAACCGAGCAACAGCACCATGATCACGGTGGTCAGGCCGGCCAGGATGCCCACGGAGATGACCTGCGCGGCCCAGCCGGCGCCGACGGCCACGAAGGCGGTGGCGAGGGAGGCATTCGGGTCGTCGGCGAGCACGGTGTACGGCACCATTCCGGTGAGCACCAGACTGACGCCCACGTAGAGCACGGTCACGATGGCCAGGCCCGCGAAGATGCCGCGCGGCAGCGTCTTCTGCGGGTTCTTGACCTCCTCGGCGCTGGTCGCCACCACGTCGAAGCCGATGAAGGCGAAGAACACCAGCGAGGCGCCGGCAAGCAGGCCGAACACCCCGTACTGGGCCGGCGCGGCACCGGTCAGGAAGGAGAACAGCGACTGCATCCAGACGTCGTCGGCCGCGCCCTGGGCGGGCTCGGAGGGGGGAATGAACGGGGTGTAGTTCTCCATTTCGATGAAGAACGCCCCCACGATGATCACGAACACCACGATGGCGACCTTGACCAGGGTGAAAATACTCGACACCCGGGCCGAGAGTTGGGTTCCGAGCACCAACAGGGTCGTGAAGACCGCAACGATCACGAACGCGCCCCAGCTCACATTGAGGCCGATCACCGAGATCGTGTCGGGCACATTCCAGCCGGCGAGCGAGAAGACGGTGCTGAGGTAGATACCCCAGTACTTGGCGATGACCGCGGCCGCGGTCAGCATTTCCAGAATCAGGTCCCAACCGATGATCCACGCCAGCAGCTCGCCGAGGGTGGCGTAGGTGAACGTGTATGCCGAACCGGCGACCGGAACGGCCGAGGCGAATTCGGCGTAGCACATGATCGCGAGGGCGCAGGTGAACGCCGCCAGAATGAAGGCCAGGGTGACGGATGGGCCGGCGAAGCTTCCGGCCGCCTTCGCGCCGACCGAGAAGATTCCGGCTCCCACGGCGACGGCGACGCCCATGATCATGAGGTCCCAGGTACCCAGCGTGCGTTTGAGGCTGTGGCCCTTCTCCAGGGAGTCGGCAAGGGAATCTTCAATACTTTTGGTGCGCCACAAACTCATTCGGTAGTGCCTTCGCTCTCAAGAATCCGGGCCGTTTAGGCCCGGATCAATGTTAGACCCGGCAGCGTGGACCGCAGGCACACGCACAACGGGCCGCCACCCCGAAGGGTGACGGCCCGTTTGCAAGAAGTTCGCGTTATCGACGAAGTCCGAGCTGTCCGATCAGTGTGCGGTAGCGATTGATATCGACATCCGACAGGTAACCGAGCAGGCGGCGACGCTGACCAACCATGAGGAGCAGGCCACGACGCGAGTGGTGGTCGTGCTTGTGCTCCTTGAGGTGCTCCGTCAGGTCAAGAATACGTGCGGTGAGCATCGCAATCTGAACTTCGGGGGACCCGGTGTCACCAGGATGGGTTGCGTACTTTTCGATGATCGCCTTCTTAGCGGTGGGCTCGAGTGCCATAGATGGGATCCCCTTTCTCTTCACTGCGCGGTGCCCTTGGCAGAATGCCTGAGCTCTCTTTATCCGCGGCCGTTGAACGGCAACCTCATTACTTTATCAGAACGCCCCCAGTTCGCACACCCGGGTCGGCTCCGGGTCGGCTCCGGGCCGGCGACGGAACGCGACTAGGCCTTGCCCCGACGTCGCAGCGGCCTGGCCCTGTCAACGGGTCGGTCTTCGTTCCAGACCTGGGCGATCGCCCAGGTGACGGCTGCGATCGGAACCGAGAGAACCGCGCCCACGATACCGCCGAGAATGGTTCCGGCCGTCAGGGCGACGAGGATCACGAGCGGGTGCAGATTCAGCGACTGCGCCATCACGACGGGTTGCAGGAAGTTGCCCTCGATCTGGTTGACGGCCACGACGATGATGATCACGATCAACGCGACGCCCGGTCCGAGGGCGACGAAAGCCACCAGGGCCGCGAGCACGCCGGCGACGGTGGCTCCAATCAGTGGGATGAATGCGCCGAGGAACACGATCACGGCCAGGGGAAGAGCCAGCGGCACCTGCAGAATGGTCAGTCCGATGCCGATGAAGACCGAGTCGACCAGCGCGATGATCGCCGTGCCGCGCACGTAGCCGCCGAGCACGCCCACCGAGACCCGGCCGATCCGCACACCGCGGTCGTGCCGTTCTCCATGCAGGGGTGAGATGAAGAAGGCCCAGATGCGGTCGCCGTCTTTGAGAAAGAAGAACAGAATCACCAGAAGCAGGATGCCTCCGGTGATGACCTGGGCGAAGGCGCCGGCTCCGGCGATCGCCCCGGTGCCGAACTGGCTGCTGGTGAAGAAATCGGTCGCCGCGCGGCGGAACTCATCGATCTGATCCTGGTCGATGGGGATCGGCCCCTGGGACACGAAGTCCTGCAGCTGGTCGAGTCCGTCGGACGCCGACGAGATCAGTTCGTCGAGCTGGTTCTGCACGGCGAGCACGATCAGGGTGATCACGCCGCCCAGAATGCTGATCGTGGCCAGGAGTGTGATCCAGGTCGCGAGGATGGCCGGCAGACCCCGGCGGCGCATCCACCGGATCAAGGGGCTCAGCGCCGAGGCCAGAATGGTCGCGATCAGGAGCGGAATCACCACCAGTTTGAGCTCCACCATGGCGAATACGACGACCGTCGCCAGGGCGATCACGAGCAGGATCTGCCCGCTCCGCAGCCCCAGCAGGCCGAGCCGGTCGGTGAAGACGCTGCGCGGCGGAAGCGGCGCCTTGCCGCGCGCAACGTCGGTCGTCGAGGTCGTCGAGGTCGTCGCGGGCGGTCGAACGGCCGAAGGCGTCTTTTTTTTGGATCGCATATTCCTAGCCTATTGATCCGGGGCCCGGCGAGGCGCCGTGCCCCGGCGACACACCGAGCCTGCGCTTGCGCTGTGAGGCGCTTGTCAAAAGAGCCGATTCGGGGCTAAATGTCAGCGCTGCGGCCTTCGGCCGCACGAGCAACGTATCGAGGAGGATACCGATGACAGGCAACAAAGCAGTGGCATACAAGGGTCCGGGCATGGTCGAGGTCATCGACACTGAGTACCCCACCTTTGAGCTGAAAGACGGCCCCGGTGTGAACCCGGCCAATATCGGCCGCAAAGTTCCGCACGGGGTCATTCTGAAAACCGTCACCACGAACATCTGCGGTTCCGACCAGCACATGGTGCGTGGCCGCACGACCGCACCGAATGACCTGGTGCTCGGCCACGAGATCACCGGCGAGGTGGTCGAGGTGGGCCGCGACGTGGAGTTCATCAAGGTCGGCGACATCGTGTCGGTGCCGTTCAACATCTCCTGCGGGCGCTGTCGCAACTGCAAGGAGGGCAAGACCGGCATCTGCCTGAACGTGAACCCGGACCGGCCCGGCAGCGCCTACGGTTACGTCGACATGGGCGGCTGGGTGGGCGGACAGTCCCAGTTCGTTCTGGTGCCCTATGCGGACTGGAACCTGTTGAAGTTCCCGGACCGGGAGCAGGCTCTGGAAAAGATCATGGATCTCACCATGCTCTCGGACATCTTCCCGACCGGCTTCCACGGTGCCTTCAGCGCCGGCGTCACGGTCGGTTCCACGGTGTACATCGCCGGCGCCGGACCGGTCGGGCTGGCCGCGGCGGCATCCGCTCACCTGCTCGGAGCGGCCGTGGTCATCGTAGGTGACCTCAACGCGGACCGGCTGGCCCAGGCCCGCACGTTCGGCTGCCAGACGGTCAACCTGACCGAGGGTGAACCGCAGGAGCAGATCGAGCAGATTCTCGGAGTCCCCGAAGTGGACTGCGCCGTCGACGCGGTCGGTTTCGAAGCGCACGGCCACGGCAAGAACGCCGGTGAGGAACAGCCTGCTGCGGTGCTCAACTCGCTGATGCAGATCACCGCCGCCGGCGGCGCGCTGGGTATTCCCGGTCTCTATGTGACGGGTGACCCCGGGGCGAAAGACGAAGCCGCCCGGGTGGGTTCGCTGTCGATCCGGCTCGGCCTGGGCTGGGCGAAATCGCTCTCGTTCACGACCGGCCAGACCCCGGTGATGCGCTACAACCGCAAGTTGATGATGGCGATCCTCAACGACAAGGTGCACATCGCCGATGCCGTCAACGCGAAGGCCATTCCGATCGAGGACGCACCGAAGGGCTACGCCGAGTTCGATGCCGGCGCGGCGACGAAGTATGTTCTGGACCCGAACGGGTACGTGCTCAAATAATCGAACCCGCACGCAGCGCAGCCTCGCCGGTCGAGGCGCGAGGAACGAGCGATCGAGACCCCGTAGGCCGACCCTGAAAAGTCGGCCTGCGGGGCTCGTCGTTCCCCGCCCGGGTTAGAGAACGATGCGCAGCGGCTCTTCGAGCAGCTTCGTGAGGTCGCGCAGGAACGCCGCGGCCGTGGCACCGTCGAGCACCCGGTGATCGACGGTGAGAGTGATCTTCACCTGCGGCACCGAGACCAGAACGCCCTCACGCAGCTGCGGCACCTCGGTGGCCGCGCCGACGGCGAGAATGCCGGCCTCCGGCGGGTTCAGCACGGCCGTGAACGAGTCGATGCCGAACATCCCCAGGTTGCTGATGGTGAATGTTCCCCCGGTCATGTCGCCGAGTCCCAGCGTTCCCGTGCGGGCCCGACCGGCCAGAGCCACACTCTCGCCGGCGATGGTCGCCAGCGACTTGGTGTCGGCGTCCCGAATCACCGGCACCAGCAGCCCGTCGTCGGTTGCCACGGCGATGCCCACATTCACGTGCGGATGCCGCAGAATCGCATCGCCGCCCCAGGACGCGTTGACGCCGGGGTGCTGGCGCAGCACAGCAGCCGCGGCGCGCACGAACAGGTCGTTGATGCTGACCTTCTGTCCCAGGGCTGAGAGCGACGCATTCGCCTCGGCACGGAACGCGACCAGGCGTTCCACGTTGACGACACTGGTGAGGAAGAAGTGCGGAACGGCCTGGCTCTCGGTGAGGCGGCGGGCGGTGACCTTGCGAATCTTGCTGATGGTCACCACCTCGTCGTCATCGCCCGGCACCACGGACGTGGCGGCCGCGGCCGGCGCAGCCGACGGAGCAGCGGCCGGCGCAGCCGACGCAGCAGCCGACGGAGCAGTGTCGGCCCGCGCCGAAACGGGGGCTGAGGCCGGGGCATCGGCCAGCTCGGTTTCGAGCAGGCCGATGGCCGCCTCCACGTCGGCACGGGAGATGCGACCCTGCGGGCCGGTTCCGGCGACCCGAGTGATGTCGATGTCGTGTTCCCGGGCGATCTTGCGGGCCAGCGGCGAGGTGCGCAGGTCCTTGGCCTCGACCGGAGCGGCCGGAGCGGCCGGAGCGGCCGGAGCAGCCGGTACGGCGGCGGCCGGTACGGCGGCTGCCGCGACGGGCGCTGCAGCGACAGCCACGGGTGCTGCCGGCGCGGCGGCGGGAGCGGTTTCGTCGGGAGCGGCGGGGGCATCCGTGGAACCGATGTTGCTGCCGTCACCGATCACGGCCACGGGCTGGCCGATCGGCACCAGGGCGCCGGCCGGCACCAGGTGCTTTTCGAGAATTCCGTCGTCGAAGGCCTCCAGATCCATGGTGGCCTTGTCGGTCTCAATCTCGGCGAGAACGTCACCCTTGGCAACGGTGTCGCCGACCTGCTTGAGCCAGCGGCTGAGTTCGCCCTCTTCCATGGTGTCGGAGAGGCGGGGCATGATCACTTCGGGCATGGTGCTCCTACTTGTCGTGCGTGTCGAGCGGTGCGATGTTGAGAACCTCGCGAACGACCTTCGCGAGCTCCGCTGCGTGGGGCAGCGCGGCCAGCTCAAGGGCTTTCGCGTAGGGCAGGGGAACCTCGGCGGCCGCGACGCGGCGTACCGGGGCATCGAGAAAGTCAAAGACACCTTCACCGATGGTGGCGGAGATCTCCGCGCCGATGCCATAGCTGAGCCAGTCGTCCTCGAAGACCACGGCGTGACCGGTCTTGCGAACGGATGCGCAAATGGTCTCGCGGTCCAGCGGGCGCAGGCTGCGCAGGTCGACGACCTCGATCGACAGCCCTTCGGCCTCGAGCGCGTATGCCACCTCCAGGGCGGTGGTGGTGCCCCGGGAATAGCTCACGATGGTGAGGTCGGTGCCGGCCTTCACGACCGCGGCCTTGCCGATTTCGGCGACCTGCTCACCGTCGGGCACTTCGCCCTTGGAGCTGTACAGCGAGAGGTTCTCGATAAAGATCACCGGGTCGTCGTCGCGGATCGCCGCGGTGAGCAGTGCCTTGGCGTCGGCCGGGGTCGACGGGGCGAGCACCTTGAGCCCGGGAATGTGGGCGAACCACACCTCGAGGTTCTGCGAGTGCGTCGCCGCGAGCTGCTGACCGCCGCCGCCGGGCATGCGAATGACCATCGGCACCGAAACCTGGCCGCCGAACATGGAACGCATCTTTGCCGCGTGGTTGACGATCTGGTCGATGGCGATGAGGCTGAAGTTGATGGTCATGATCTCGACCACCGGCCGCATGCCGATCATGGCGGCCCCGAGGGCGGCGCCCACGAAGCCTTCTTCGGCGATCGGAGCGTCGATGACACGGTCGGGACCGAACTCGGTGAGCAGGCCCGCGGTGATCTTGTACGACCCCTCGAAGACGCCGATCTCTTCGCCGATCAGGAAGACGTTGTCGTCGTGCACCAGCTCGGCGCGCAGGGTCTCGTTGAGGGCCTGCCGGTAGGTGATGACGCGGGTGGCCGGGGGGTCGTTGACCGGGGCCGCTTCCAGGCTGGGTTCAGGGGCGGTGGGGCTCGGTGTCATTGGGGTACTTGATGTCATTGGGGTACTCGATGTCATTGAGGTGCTCACAGTGCGTCCATAACGGGGTCTCCGGGAAGTTCCGCCGGCGCGTTGGCCACCGGCGTCGCGTACACGTACGCGAAGAGGTCATCGGGGTGGGGTTCGGGGCTGGCGTCGGCGAATTCGACCGCCGCCGTGACCTGCTCGTCGGCTGCGGCGTCGATGGCGGCGGCGGCGGCCTCATCGAGTACACCGGCGGCAATGAGCTGTGCCCGGAAGACCGGGACGGGGTCGGACTTCTGCGCGATGGTGGTTGCTTCGGCCGAACGATACCGTGCCGGGTCCACAACCGAGTGGCCCTTGAGCCGGTGGCACATGAGTTCCAGCAGCACGGGCTGACGCAGCGTGCGCGCCTGCTCGAGGGCGGTGCGGGCCGCGTCACGCACCGCGAGAACGTCGTCGCCGTCTACCTGAACACCGGGGATGCGATACGAGGACCCGCGTTTGTAGAGGTCCGGTTCCGCCGACGCGTTCTCCACGGTGGTTCCCATGCCGAGACCGTTGTTGACGATGACGTACACGATCGGAAGGTTCCACAGGCCGGCCAGGTTCAGGGACTCATGGAAGGCGCCGATGTTGACGGTGCCGTCGCCGAGCAGGCACATGACCGCGGCGGCGTCAGGGCCGGCCTGTTCTTTCATCTTCAGGGCGAGCGCCACTCCGGTCGCCGGGGGGATCTGCCCACCGACGATGCCGTAACCGCCGAACAGGCGGGCGTCACGGTCGTACATGTGCATGGATCCGCCGCGGCCCCCGGACACGCCGGTGAGTTTTCCGAACAGCTCAGCCATCACCCGGCCCGGCTCGAGGTCGCGCATCAGCGCATAGCCATGGTCGCGGTAGCCGGTGAAGAGGTAGTCCTGCTTCGCAATGGCGGTCATCAGCCCCACCACGGTGGCTTCCTCGCCCAGGTTCAGGTGGCAGTAGCCGCCGATCTTGGCCCGCGCGTACATCTCGCCGGAGCGAAGCTCGAAAGCCCGCACAAACGACATGTCTCGGTAATACCCTCGCAGGTCATCCTCGGGCTCGTCGCCTGGGAATGCCTGCACTGCAGCTGTTCGTGTACGGGTTTTGGCCGCCATGAATTCGCCTCGCTTCCGACTTTTTGTCTCCGAAAAGTTTACCCTGAGCGCTTGGTTTAC
>JAWOHA010000097.1:0-8205 GCA_046496385.1 Cryobacterium sp.
ATGAGTACCGTACGAGATGAGGGCCTCCGTTGCATCGGATTGAGTGTGGTCACCCAATCGATACCGGAGGTCCTCACCGTTCAGCGCACGCCACGCTCACAACCGGCGTGGAACAACAGCTAGCGGGCCGCGAGTTCCTCGGCGACCAGGAACGCGAGTTCCAGGGACTGCATGTGGTTCAGGCGCGGATCGCACAGCGACTCGTAGCGAGTGGCCAGGGCTGCTTCGTCGATGTGTTCGGAGCCGCCGAGACATTCGGTGACGTCGTCACCGGTGAGCTCCACGTGGATGCCACCGGGGTGCGTTCCCACGGCCCGGTGCGCCTCGAAAAAGCCCTTGACCTCGTCGACGACGTCGTCGAAGCGGCGGGTCTTGTACCCGGTCGGCGTGGTGACGCCGTTGCCGTGCATCGGGTCGGTGACCCACAACGGCTTGGCTTCGCTGGCCTTGATCGCCTCGAGCAGCGGCGGCAGGGCGTCACGGATCTTGCCCGCTCCCATGCGCGTGATGAAGGTGAGCCGGCCGGGTTCCCGGTTCGGGTCGAGCTTGTCGACCAGGCGCAGCATGTCGTCGGCGGAGGTGCTCGGGCCGAGCTTCACGCCGATCGGGTTGCGCACCCGGGACAGGAAGTCCACATGGGCGCCGTCCAGATCGCGGGTGCGTTCCCCGATCCAGACGAAGTGCGCGGACGTGTTGTACGGCGTGCCGGTGCGGGAGTCGATCCGGGTCATGGGTCGCTCATAGTCCATCAGCAGGCCTTCGTGGCTGGTGTAGAACTCGGTGCGACGCATGGCTTCGAAGTCGGCACCGCAGGCGATCATGAACTTGATCGCCCGGTCGATCTCCTTGGCAACCTTTTCGTAGCGCTGGTTGGCGGGGTTGGCGGAGAACCCCTGGTTCCAGCTGTGCACCTGGCGCAGGTCGGCGAAACCACCCTGGGTGAACGCGCGAATGAGATTGAGCGTCGATGCCGACGTGTGGTACCCCTTCACGAGGCGCGCGGGGTCGGCTTCACGGGACTCCGGGGTGAAATCGTAGCCGTTCACGATGTCGCCGCGGTAGGCGGGCAGAGTGACGTCACCGCGTGTTTCGAAGTTGCTCGAGCGGGGCTTGGCGAACTGACCTGCCATGCGGCCCATCTTGACCACGGGCATCGACGCGCCGTAGGTGAGCACGACGGCCATCTGCAGCACCGTCTTCACCCGGTTGCGGATCTGTTCGGCCGTCGCTCCGCTGAACGTCTCGGCGCAGTCGCCGCCCTGCAGCAGGAAGGCCCGGCCGTTGGCGGCCTCACCGAGACGGTCACGCAGCATGTCGACCTCACCGGCAAAGACGAGGGGCGGCTGTCCGGCGAGCTCCGTCGACGCGGCAGCAACCAGATCGGCGTCCGGCCAGACCGGCTGCTGCTTGATCGGAAGGGTGCGCCAGTGATCCAGTCCCGCGATGACAGACTGATCTGCGACGACAACGGGTTCGGTGGGGTCTACCACGGGTGGGTCCTGATTTCTTTTGGTTGCACGTCGAGGCGGCCGACAAGACAGTGCCGATCAGGCCGTCACTCAAACGGGTGAGGTGGTCTAAAAAAATGGATCCCGACGAGCCTATCGCGAAAGGCTGGCGCGCTTTTCTTTGACGGAGGTGGCGTACACGTCCACGTACTCCTGGCGGCTGAGCCGCTGCAATTCGTACATCAATTCGTCCGTGACACTGCGCAGCACGAACCGGTCACCCTCCATGCCGTCGAAGCGGGTGAAGTCCAACGGTTCACCGATCACGATGCCGATGCGGCGCACCCGAGGAATACGGGTGCCGGTCGGCATGGCCTTCTCGGTGTCGATCATGGCGACCGGGATCACGGGCACTCCTGACTCCATGACCATGCGCGCCACGCCGGTGCGTCCCCGGTACATGCGGGCGTCAGGGCTGCGAGTGCCCTCCGGGTAGATGCCGAGCACACCGCCCGCACCCAGCAGCCGCAACCCGGTGTTGAGGGAGTCTTCGGACGCTTTGCCGCCGGAGCGGTCGATGGGCAGCTGCCCGGTGGCTTTGAAGAACTGCCGGGTCGCCCAGCCTTTCAGGCCGGTTCCGGTGAAATATTCGCTCTTGGCCAGAAAAACAACCCGGCGTGACACGACCAGGGGCAGGAACACCGAGTCGATGAAGGACAGGTGGTTGCTGGCGAGAATGACGCCGCCGGTCTTGGGGATGTTCTGCAGCCCCGACACCCAGGGCCGGAAGATTCCGAGCAGCAGGGGTCCGACGACGATGTTCTTCATGAACCAGTAGAACATCGCGCACTCCCTTATCCGACTGAGCCAGACTACAGCGTCCCCGGTCGGCGGATCACACCGGTGCGGGGGCGGAGCCGCCCAGAACGTGGCGGCGGGCGAGATCGGCGGCACCGACGACCCCGGCATCGTTGACCAGTTGGGCAATCGCGAACTCCGCCTCCGGATGAAAGCCCCGAGCCGGAAGATGTTCCAGATACGCCGCGCGGATCGGCTCCAGCAGCAGTTCGCCGGCCACCGAGACACCGCCGCCGAAGACGAACACCTGCGGGTCCAGCACGGCCCCGAGGCTGGCGCAGGCCTGACCGAGCGCGTGACCGAGTTGCCGCAGCGCGGCCAACGCCCCCACGTCACCGTCCTGAATCAGACGCCCGACTTCCTTGCCGGTGAGTTTTCCCCGGCGTTCCCGAACCGCGGCCAGTCCGCGTCCGATGCCGCCGGCATCGGCGAGTTCGCCGGCGATGCGCAGCAGCGCTCGGCCGGAGCCGTACTGTTCGATGCAGCCGTGGGCGCCGCACCCGCACGGCAGCCCGTTCGGCACGACGCGCAGGTGGCCCAGTTCCGCGCCGGCGCCGAAGCCGCCGCGAAACAGCCTGTTGTCGGAGACGATGGCCCCGCCCACGCCGGTTCCGATGGTGAGGGTGACCATATCGTGGTACTCCCGGCCGGCCCCATACCGAAACTCGGCCCATCCGGCCGCGTTGGCGTCGTTTTCCACGATGATGGGCAGATCGAGCCGGCCCTCGAGTGTGTCGCGGAAGGGCTCGTTGCGCCAGTTGATGTTGGGTGCGTAATAAACGGTGCTCTGCGCCGCGTCGATGAAACCGGCCGCGGCGACTCCGGCCGCGACCACGGCCTCCCCCGCTGACAGGCTCCGGACCATCGCGACGACGGCGTCTTCGATTCCACGGGGGTCCTCGGGCGTTGTGGCCACCCGCTCCGCCCGCAGAATAGCGCCGTGCTCGTCGACCAGGGCCCCGGCTATTTTGGTGCCTCCGATGTCAATGCCAATCGCGTGCACGGGGAACACCTTTCCTAGGGGGCTGTACGGGTGAACCGATACGGGCCAGACTGCCACAAAAGCGGGCGCGGACCGGATCGGTGCGCGCCGGCACCCTCTAGAGTGTACTTACCAGTCTGTCGAAGGACTACAGCCCCCCTCACCGAACGGATGGCTGAGCTTGTCTCGGCAGTCCCGCCCGGTACCGAAGGAGTTACCGTGAAACAATTTGACGTCCCCGCCATCGTTCCCGCCGAC
Organism: Cryobacterium sp.; assembly: GCA_046496385.1. GTDB lineage: Bacteria > Actinomycetota > Actinomycetes > Actinomycetales > Microbacteriaceae > Cryobacterium. Next base: position 3,547 of record JAWOHA010000097.1, read on the forward strand.
CCCAGCGCCAATGTGACTGATCTTCTCGTCGACCGTCTCGCAGCAACACCGGACTCGGTCCTGTTCTCCCTCCCCCGCAACGGCGGGTGGGCTCCCGTGACCACCAGGGAGTTCCACGCCCAAGTGGTCACCCTCGCGAAGGGTCTGGTCGCCGCGGGCATCGAGCCCGGAGACAGAATCGGCCTGATGTGCAAGACCCGCTACGAGTGGACTCTCGTGGACTTCGCCGTGTGGTTCGCCGGGGCCATTCTGGTGCCCGTCTACGAAACCAGCTCCCCGAGCCAGGTGCAATGGAACCTCAGCGACTCGGGCGCCGTCGCGCTCATCGTCGAAACGGCCGACCATTTCGCCCGCTTCGACGAGGTGCATCCGGAACTGCCCGACATCGGCTCGGTGTGGCAGATCGACCTCGGTGATCTGGACAAACTGGCCCTCGGCGGCGGGGCGGTCACCGACGCCGAAATCGAACGGCGTCGCAATCTGGCCGTGGGCGAGGACATGGCCACGCTGATCTACACCTCCGGATCCACCGGACGCCCCAAGGGGTGTGTGCTGACCCACTCGAACTTCGTGGAGACCAGCCGCAACTCGGCCGTGGCGCTGAAAGAGGTGCTGGAGCATCCCGACGGCGCATCGACGCTGCTGTTCATCACCACCGCCCACGTCTTCGCTCGCTTCATTTCCATTCTGTGCGTGCACGCCAACGTGCGCGTGGGGCACCAGAGTGACACCAAACAGCTGCTGCCCGCCCTCGGAAGCTTCAAACCCACATTTCTGCTCGCGGTGCCGCGGGTCTTCGAGAAGGTGTACAACTCGGCGCAGCAGAAGGCCGAGACGGGCGGCAAGGGCAAAATCTTCGATGCCGCCGCGCACGTCGCCGTGGAGCACTCCAAGGCGTTGCAGGCCGGAACGACGATTCCGCTGATGATGAAGATCAAATTCAAACTGTTCGACCGGCTGGTTTACAGCAAGTTGCGGGCGGCCATGGGGGGCAACGTCGTGTACGCCGTCTCGGGTTCGGCCCCGCTCGGCGAGCATCTCGGGCATTTCTTCCACAGCCTCGGCATCGTGATTCTGGAAGGTTACGGACTGACCGAAACCACCGCTCCGGCGACGGTGAGTCTGGCCACGAAGGCCAAAATCGGCACCGTCGGACCGCCGCTGCCCGGAGTGTCCGTGCGCGTCCTGGACGATGGCGAGATCGAGGTGAAGGGCGTCAACGTCTTCAAGGAGTACTGGAAGAACCCGGAGGGAACCGCCGCGACCTTCCACGACGGCTGGTTGCGCACCGGAGACATCGGCATGTTCGACGACGACGGTTTTCTCACCATCACCGGGCGCAAGAAAGAGATCATTGTGACCGCCGGCGGCAAGAACGTCGCGCCGGCCGCTCTCGAAGACCCGATCCGGGCGAACCCGCTGATCGGGCAGGTCGTCGTCGTGGGTGAGCAGAAGCCGTTCATTTCGGCGCTGGTGACCCTCGATCCGGACATGTTGCCGGTGTGGCTGAACAACAACGGCCAGGACGCCGGTCTGTCCCTCGCGGACGCCACGACCAACCCGGCCGTTCTGGCGGCGGTGCAGCGGGCCATCGATCAGGCCAACGAGTCCGTGTCGCGGGCCGAGTCGATTCGCAAGTTCACGTTGCTGCCACTGGAACTGACCGAGGCCAGCGGTCACCTGACCCCGAAGATGAGCATCAAGCGTGATGTCATTCTGCGGGACTTCTCCAGCGCGATCGAGCAGATGTACCTCGGCGCCCCGATCACGCAGGGACACTCTTTCCGCGACTGATCACGTGTCCTCGACCGGCGAGTCCACCTCGCCGGTCGAGGCGCGGCAGAGGGGCCGGGCTAGAACCAGGTGGACTCGCGCACTTCTTTCATGGCCGCGCGGCGGTTGGGTTTGTCGAGCCGGTCCAGGTACAGCAGCCCGTCGAGGTGGTCGGTCTCGTGTTGCAGAGCCTGGGCCATGATGCCCGTTCCGGAGAGCTCGATGCTCTCGCCGGCCAGATTGATGCCGCTCACCCGGGCGAAGGGGTAGCGCAGGGTGGGATACCACAGCCCGGGGACCGAGAGGCACCCCTCGTCGACGAGCGCCGGTTCGCCACTCAGCTCGACGACGACGGGGTTGAGAATGTACCCGATCTCACCGTCGACGTTGTAGCTGAAGGCGCGCAGGTTCACCCCGATCTGCGAGGCCGCGACCCCGGCACGGCCGGGCAGCGCGACACTGTCGACCAGGTCGGTCACGAGCGAGCGCACCCGATCATCGATGGTGACGATGGGGTCGGACACGGTTTTGAGAACCGGATCTCCGAAGATACGGATGTGGCGTTCAGGCACGGGGAAAGTCCAATTGTTGACTGGTTGTGGCGTGTGGGGCGACCGGAGCCGGGCTAAGGCGCCTGTTCGGTCGGGAGACCCTCGACGACCAGGGCCGCCAGGGTGCGGGCCGCGAGTTGGGTGAGCGGCCGCAGGTCTTTGAAGGAGACGACGCTTCCGGCCGCGAGCTGCGGGTCATAGGGGATCCGCACGATTTCCCGCACCCTCGATCGAAAGTGAGACTCGATCTCTTCCAGGCGCACCAGGTTGGTGCCCTGGGTCGCCGTGTTCAGGGCGACGACGCTGTTGCGCACGAGGGCGCCGTATCCGTTGGCCTCAAGCCAGGTGAGGGTCTCTGAGGCCAGTCGGGCTTCGTCCACGCTGCCGCCGGAGACGATGACGATCGAGTCGGCGCGCTGCAGCGTGGCCCGCATAACGGAGTGCACGATTCCGGTTCCGCAGTCGGTGAGAACGAGCGAGTAGTAACGCGCGGCCAGATCGGCGACGACGTTGTAGTCGTTTTCGTCGAAGGCTTCGGACAAGAGCGGGTCGGTGTCCGAAGCCAGAATGTCCAGGCGGGTCTCATCCCGGGAGACGAGCGCCGAAAAATCGGTGAAGTTGCCGATGCTGGCAGCCCGGGTGACGACGTCCCGAACGGTCAGCCGGGTCTGCTTACTGACCCGCTCGGAGAGGGTGCCCCGATCGGGGTTGGCGTCGACGGCGATGATGCGGTCGTCGCGGGCGTCAGCGAGGGCCATGCCGAGCAGGGTCGTGACCGTTGTCTTGCCGACCCCGCCCTTGCGGGTCAGCACCGGCACGAACCGGGCGCCGCCGTCGAAATGAGTCTGGATGCGCTCATCCAGGCGTTGATGGGCGCGTACCTTCGCCGAATCACCGAGGTTCACCAGGTGCAGGGTGACGTCGTACACGAAACGGTTCCAGCCTCCGTAGGGCGCGCGTCGGGTACGCCGGTTCACCTCCAGAAGACGGTCGGCGGTGAGCATGGCCGCGGATTCCGGGGACCCGTCCGAGGGCGCCGGTTGCGCGTGGGTGCGGGAGCGCCGTGCCGGCGCCGGGGTGCCCACTTCGACGGTGTGCACGGCTGATGCCGGCGGCGGGAGCACTGACTGCTCGAGCACGCCTGACAGCGGCACCGCCGCGGAGGGAACAGCGGCGTAGCCGCCCCCACCCGAACGCCGCGGGCCCGGCGGCCGTTCGGGCAGCTCTGCCGGGGAGCTCAGGCTCTCCGGCAGAGCGGCGGCCATGTTGTCGATCGTGTGCGGCGGCAGCTCACTGTGGTACTCCTCCACATCCCGGGCAGAGGCAGGCTGAGGCCGCGGAACGGCGCCCTCGTCGTCGATACGGTTATCTGCCATGGTGCCCTGCCTTTTCGTGTGAACGGGGTTCAGCCTAGCGCGGACGTACCACCACGAGCAGATCGCCCGCATCGACCTGCTGGGTGACCGGAATCGCGACGCGTTCCACGACACCGGCGATCGGCGAGGTGATCGCCGCCTCCATCTTCATGGCTTCGATCGACGCGACGCTCTGGCCGGCTTCGACGTGCGTGCCCTCCTCGACCTGCAGGGTGACCACGCCCGAGAACGGTGCGGCGATCTGACCGGGCTGGTTGGCGTCGGCTTTCTCCGCCGCGCGGACGTCCACGGCGATGCTCCGGTCCCGCACGAACACGGGGCGCAGCTGGCCGTTCAGCACGGTCATGACGGTGCGCATGCCCTTCGCATCCGCTTCACCGATGGCTTCCAACCCCACGTAGAGGCGCACGCCCTGGGCGATTTCCACGGCATGCTCGGTGCCCTGCTGCAGCCCGTAGAGGTAATCGACGGTGTCCACGACCGACAGGTCGCCGTAGAACTCGCGCATCTGCTCGTAGTGCCGGGTGGGAGCGGGGAACAACAACTGGTTGAGCATGGCGCGCCGGGTGGGGCTGTCGCCGTCGAGGGCTTCCCGTTCGGTGGCGGTGAGCTCGGTGACGCCCACCTTGACGCTGCGTCCCGCGAGCACCTTGCTGCGGAAGGGTTCGGGCCAGCCGCCGGGCAGGTCGCCCAGTTCACCGGCCATGAACCCGATCACGGAGTCGGGAACGTCGTACTTGTCGGGGTTCTGCTCGAAATCGACCGGGTCGGCCCGCACCGCGGCCAGGTACAGGGCCAGATCGCCGACGACCTTCGACGAGGGGGTCACCTTCGGCACGCGGCCGAGAATCTGGTTGGCCGCGGTGTACATGTCTTCAATGAGTTCGAAGTGGTCGGCCAGCCCCAGCGCCACGGCCTGCGTGCGCAGGTTGGACAGCTGACCGCCGGGAATTTCGTGC
>JAWOHA010000100.1:0-7525 GCA_046496385.1 Cryobacterium sp.
GGCCGGGGCGCCGCGGCGCAGCCAGGCCAGTTCCTTCTTGATCAGGTTCTGACGCTTGGATTCCACGACGGAACTCATGCGGTCGCGCTCGACGCGCTGCAGGATGTACGCCGCGTAGCCGCCCTCGAAGGGTTCGATGATGCGGTCGTGCACCTCCCAGGTGATGTTGCAGACCTCGTCGAGAAACCACCGGTCGTGAGTGACGACCACGAGGCCGCCGGACTGGGCGGCCCAGCGGGTCTTCAGGTGCCCGGCGAGCCAGGAGATGCCTTCCACGTCGAGGTGGTTCGTGGGCTCGTCGAGAAAGATCACGTCGTAGTCGCCGATGAGCACGGCGGCGAGGGCCACGCGGCGACGCTGGCCACCGGAGAGGTCGTCGACGAGCACGTCCCAGGGGATGTCGCGCACGAGTCCGCCGATCACGTCGCGGATCTTCGCGTCGCCGGCCCAGACGTGCTCGTCGATATCGCCGACGATGGTGTGGCCCACGGTCTGGCCGCTCACGAGGTCGTCGGACTGGTCGAGCATGCCGATGGTGACGCCGCGGCGGCGGGTGACGCGGCCGCCGTCGGGTTCCATGCGGCCGGCGAGCAGCCGCATCAGGGTGGACTTGCCGTCGCCGTTCTTGCCGACGACGCCGATGCGATCGCCTTCGTTGAGGCCGGCGGTGACGTCGTCGAAGATGACGCGGGTGGGAAATTCGAGGTGTAGGGACTCAGCCCCGAGCAGATGTGCCATAAAGGCCGAGTTTAGCCGACGATCTCCCGAATGACTCGGCACACATCCTGCCGGGCCCCGGCGGGGCGCCGGGAACGGGCCTCACTCCCCCTCAGCCGTGCAGCAGCCGGGCGCCGTGCACCGGCCCGGTGGCCCGCACCACGTTGAGCCGGGAGGCGCTCAGAGCCACCTGTAGCTCGAGGGCGCTGTCGGCATCCGCGACCAGGAACGCCACGGTCGGGCCCGAACCCGACAGGATTCCGGCGAGGGCACCGTTCTCTTCGCCGAGCTGCAACACCTTGCCCAGGCCCGGGGCGAGCTGCAGCGCCGGGGCCTGCAGGTCGTTGTGGAGGGATTCGGCGAGCATCACGGCGTCGCCGTTGCGCAGCGCCTGCAGCACGCTCGGGTCGACGGCCGGCTGCCGGGTGGCCGGGAAGATGTCCTGGGCGTGGCGGGTGCGGTGGCGGTCGAGTTCTGCGTACACCAAGGGGGTGGACATGCCGAATTCCGCGATCGCGAGCACCCACTGAAAAGTGCCCTTGGCCAGTGCCGGGCTGAGCTGGTCGCCGCGGCCGGTGCCCACGGCGGTGCCGCCGGTGATGGCGAAGGGCACGTCGGCGCCGAGTTGGCCGCCGAGCACCAGCAGCTCTTCCTTCGTGGCCCCGGTGCCCCACAGCGCATCACAGGCCAGCAGGGTGGCCGCGGCGTCGGCAGAACCGCCGCCCATACCACCGGCGATGGGCACGTTCTTCTCGATTTCGAGGTGTACTCCGCCGCGAAAACCGCTCTTGCGGGCGAGCAACTGGGCGGCTTTGATGGCCAGGTTGGTGCCGTCCACGGCGAGGCCGGACGTGTCGATGGAACCGGTGAATTCGACCGAGAAATCATCGGCCGGGTACGCGCGCACGTCTTCGCAGAGCGAGACGGCCTGGAAGGCGGTGGCGAGATCGTGGTAACCGTCATCCATGACGGCGCCGACCTTGAGAAAAACGTTGATCTTTCCGGGCGCCCGTGCGTGCACGACGTGAGGGGCACCCGGCGGAGTCATGCTTTTAACCTAGCTCAGCCCGCGCAGCGCTCTGACCGCAGCGCTCAGACCGCAGCGGTCAGCCAGGCCGTCAGCTGGGTCTTCGCGAGGCCGACCTGATCGGCCGAGCTGAGCCGCTGACGGGTGAGGCTGACCGAGGTACGGCCGTTCTTGCTGGGACTCGCCGTGGCCAGAACCGAGCTTCCGCCCGGCATCGACCAGCGAGCGGTCGCGTAGGTCGCGGAGGTGCTGCGGCTGGCGGGAACACCGAGATCGGCACTCACCGCGGAGACGACCGCGTCGAGGGCGCCCTGCTGCTCGAGCGGGAGCGTTTTGGAGGCGCTGACCTCGAAACTGCCGTCGGCACGCTGCCCCGGCAGGCGCAGGCCCCGGGCCTGCTCGAAGCCCACGGTGATGGCTTGGCACCACCAGGCGTCGACCGAGTGCACGTCTCCGAGCCAGCGGGCGATCTGCGGATGCGTCCACGCCCGGCTCGGGTGGGGGTCGGCGGCCCCGGCCGCGCCCTGCTCGTCGAGCACGGCATACCAGTCGGCCCAGGTGCGGCCGGTCGCCGTGGCGAGGGCCGCGTCGCTGATGCCGTCGCTGCTACTGCTGATCGGAGTCATGCCCCCAACCTAACCCGCGCCCGCGCCGGGCCGACAGCGCGGCCGGGTCAGGCGGCGAGCTGGGCGCGGGCGATGGCGAGAAAGTCCTCCACAGTGAGCTGCTCGCCCCGGGTGGTGGGGTCGATGCCCGCGCGGGTCATCACCTCGGTGGCCGTGGCGGCGTCGCCGAGCACCGTCGAGAGCGCCTGGCGCAGCATCTTGCGGCGCTGCTGGAACGCCGCATCGACGAGGGCGAAGGTGGCGCGGCGCAGCTCTTCGCTTTCGAGCGGCTGGGCGCGCCGTTCGAACGCGATCAGGATGGAGTCCACCCCGGGCACCGGCCAGAAAACCTGGCGGCTCACCTTGCCGGCGGTGCGGAACGCGCCGTACCAGGCGGCTTTGACGCTCGGGCTGCCGTAGACCTTGCTGCCGGGCGGGGCGGCGAGACGCTCCCCCACCTCGGCCTGCACCATCACGACGCCGGCACGAATGGAGGCGAAGTTCTCCAGCAGGTACAGCAGCACCGGAACCGACACGTTGTACGGCAGATTCGCCACCAGCCGGCTCGGGTCGCCGGGCAGCTCGGTGATTTTGAGGGCGTCATTGCGAATCACGGTCAGCGGCGCACCGGGCTGCAGCAGCTCCACGGTGAGGGGAAGCTGTTCGGCGAGCCGGTCGTCGATTTCGACCGCTACGACGCCCGCACCGATTTCCAGCAGGCCGAGGGTGAGCGAACCGAGGCCGGGACCGACCTCGAGCACGGTGTCGCCGGGCGACACGGTGGCCACCTTCACGATGCGGCGCACGGTGTTGGCGTCGATGACGAAGTTCTGGCCGAGCTTCTTGGTGGGGTTCACCCCGAGCATCTCGGCGAGGTCGCGAATCTCGGCCGGGCCCAGCAGGGTCTTGGCCGGCTTGGCCGGTTCGGCAGGTTCGGCAGGTTCGACCGGTTCGACCGGTTCGACCGGTTCGGAAGGCGTCATGCCAGGCCTCCCTCGGGGCGGGACGTCTCGCCGCCAGGCGGCCGGCCGTTCACGGGCTCGGCGTCCCAACGGCCGTAGACGAGTTCGGTGTTGGAGGTGATTTGTGCGGCGAGCAGGGCGAGATCCGTTTCGAGATGGGCGGCCATGGCACGCAGGGTGTGGGGCAGCAGGTACGGGGCGTTCGGGCGGCCGCGGTAGGGCAGCGGCGTGAGAAATGGGGCGTCCGTTTCGGCGAGCAGCAGCTGCCGCGGCGCGGCGGCGAGGGCGGCCCGCAACGGCTGCGCGTTCTTGAAGCTCACATTGCCGGCGAAAGACATGTACCAGCCGTGCTCGGCGCAGATCTGCGCCATTTCGGCGTCACCCGAGAAACAGTGGAACACGGTGCGCTCGGGCGCTCCCACGCGCAGCAGCGTCTTGATCACCTCGGCGTGGGCGTCCCGGTCGTGAATCTGCAGCGCCAGGTTGTTCTGCTTGGCGATCTCGATGTGGGCTTCGAAGCTGCGGTACTGCGCGGCGAGCCCCTCCGCACCGGTGCGCATGAAGTCCAGCCCGGTCTCGCCCACGGCGACCACGCGCGGCCGGCCGGCGAGCTCGCTGATCTCGGCGAGGGCGTCGTCGAGGGTGCCGGCGGTTTCGTAGAGCGGCGCCTCGTTCGGGTGCAGGGCCACGGCGGCGAGCATGCGCGGTTCGATGCGCGCGGTGTCGGCCGACCAGCGCGAGGTTTCCAGGTCGCCGCCGACCTGGATCACACCGCGCACGCCCACGCTCGAGGCGCGGTCGAGCTGTTCGGTGTAGCTGAGCGGATGCTCCCCATCGCCGATTTCGAGGTGGGTGTGGTTGTCGTAGGTGGGCACCGTGAGCGGCTCCGGCAGCGGCGGGTAGGTCAGGTCGCGGCCCTGGGTCTGCTCACGACGGCGCACCGGGGCCCCGTAGGGCGACGCGAAACCCGCCGCGCCGGCGGCCGGGTCGTCAGCCACGGGCGATCGGGGCGGGGGCGTCGGCTGCTGCGGGGGCGTCGGCGGACGCTTCGACGGGCGTCTCGATGCGCGGAAACAGGGCGCTGAGAGCGCGCACCCGGCTCGCACCGGTCCACTGCCAGGCCTGGTCGATGCGCTGGTCGGTGACCAGGCCGGTGCCGCCCAGGGCGGTCCACAGCTTCGCGGTGGCGATCGGCACGACCGGGGAGAGCAGCACCGCGAGGGTGCCGAGACCGCGCACGGCGGTGGCCAGCACGGTTTCGAGGCGTTCCCGTTTCTCCGGGTTCTTCGCCAGGCTCCACGGTTCTTCCAGGGTCAGGTAGCCGTTGAGTTCGTCGACCAGCTCCCACACGGCGGTGAGGCTCTCGTGAATGGCGAGGCGGTCGATGGCCGCGCCCGCGGCATGCGTCGCCCGGATCTCGGTGGCCCGAATGGCCTCGTCACGCTCGGTCAGGGCGCCCGCGGCGGGAATGACGCCGTCGCAGTACCGCAGCACCATGGCGATCACCCGGGAGGCGAGGTTGCCGAAACCGTTGGCGAGCTCGGACTGGTACCGGGCCGACAGGTCTTCCCACGAGAACGACCCGTCCTGGCCGAAGCTGATGGCGCGGGAGAAGTAGTACCGGAACGCGTCGGAGCCGAAGGTGTCGGTGATCTGGCTCGGGGCGATGCCGGTGAGCTTGGACTTGCTCATCTTCTCGCCGCCCACGAGCAGCCAGCCGTGGCCGAAGATCTGGCGGGGCACGGGAACGGAGGCCGCGAGCAGCATCGCGGGCCAGATCACGGCGTGAAAACGCAGAATGTCTTTGCCCACCACGTGGGTTGCCGGCCAGTGCCGGTTGAAGGTGGTCTCGTCTTCGCCGTAACCGATCGCGGTGATGTAGTTCAGCAGGGCGTCGAACCAGACGTACACGACGTGGGTGTCGTCCCAGGGCACCTTGATGCCCCAGTCGAAGCTGGACCGCGAGATGGACAGGTCGCTGAGGCCGCTCTTGACGAACGAAATGACCTCGTTGCGGGCCGATTCCGGCTGAATGAAGGTGGGGTTGGCCTCGTACAGGGCCAGCAGTTCGTCGGCGAAGGCGCTCATGCGAAAGAAGTAGTTCTTCTCGTGCAGCAGTTCCACGGGCTTGGAGTGGATGGCACAGACCGGCTGGCCGGCGTACTCGCCGGTGCCGTCGACGAGGTCGGTGGTCTGCTTGTACTCTTCGCAGCCCACACAGTAGTAGCCCTCGTACTCACCGGTGTAGATGTGGCCGGCGTCGTAGAGGTGCTGCAGAAACTTCTGCGCGTTGCGCTCGTGGCGCTCGTCGGTGGTGCGGATGAAGTCGTCGTTTCGAATGTTCACCGTTTCGAGCAGCGGCTTCCACGCGGTCTCCACGAGACGGTCGGCCCACTCCTTGGGGGTGACGCCGTTCGCGGTGGCGGTGCGCAGAATCTTCTGGCCGTGCTCGTCGGTTCCGGTGAGCAGCCAGGTGTCATCGCCGCGCTGGCGGTGCCAGCGCGCGAGCACATCCACGGCCACCTCCGTATAGGCGTGCCCGATGTGCGGCACATCATTCACGTAGAAAATGGGCGTGGTGATGTAGAAAGAAGAGCCAGCGGACATGCTCATATCCTATGCGTGCCAGGGCGGGCATCCGGTTGAGGCTTACGGCGTGTGACGGATGCCGGCCCTCGCTACCCCAGCGGAAAGTCGGAACGGTCCGGCAGCACACCGGAACGGCCCGACTTGGCCTGCAACGCCCGCTCGTAGAGTTCGCGTTTGCCCAGCCCGCTGGCCGCCGACACGTCGGCGGCGGCCTCTTTGAGACGGATGCCGTCGGCCACCAGCGCGAGCACCTCGGCGACCCCGGCCTCCAGCGACAACACCCGCACCTCGGCCCCGGCGATCACGATGCAGATTTCGCCCTTCACACCGGCCGCGGCCCAGTCGGCCAGCTCGGCGGCGGTGCCGCGCTTGACCTCCTCGAAGAATTTGGTCAGCTCCCGGCACACCACCACGCGACGGGTGGCGCCCATCGCCGCGGCGACGTCCTGAAGCGAGGCCGCCAGCCGGTTCGGCGATTCGAAGAACACCATCGTGCGCGGTTCGGTGGCCAGCCCGGTGAGGGTGGTCACCCGCTCACCGTGCTTGCGCGGCAGAAAACCCTCGAAAGTGAACCGGTCCGTCGGCAGGCCCGACACGGCCAGCGCCGTGAGCACCGCGCTCGGCCCGGGCAGGGCGGTGACGAGCACGCCCGCCGCCGCGGCAGTGTCGACGAGGTGAAAGCCGGGGTCGGAGACGGTGGGCATGCCCGCGTCGCTGAGCACGAGAATGTCGGTGTCGCGGGCGAGTTCCACCAGCTCGGCGGCTTTCTCCCGTTCGTTGTGGTCGTGCAGGCTGATCAGTTTGGGTCGGTTCTCGATGCCGAGCGCCTTGAGCAGGTGCACGGTGACGCGAGTGTCCTCCGCCGCGATGATGGTGATGGTGCGCAGGGTCTCCAGCAGACGCACGGAAGCGTCCCCCAGATTTCCGATCGGAGTGGCGGCGAGAATGATCATGTCTCCAGTCTCGCAGTCCGGGGCTTACTACGATGGTCATGTGCTCGCATCGCGTCGCGCGGTTCGCTGGGCCGCGCCCCTCTTCGTCGTTCTGCTCGCGGCGGTGCTGCGACTCTGGCACCTGGGCACCCCGCGCACCCTGATCTTCGATGAGACGTTCTACGTGAAAGACGCCTGGACCCTCGTCAACAGGGGCTACGAATCCGTCTGGCCCGAGGGTGCCGACGCCCTCTTCGCGGCCGGCCAGAGCTTCATCTTTCTCAGCGACCCGTCGTTCGTGGTGCACCCGCCGCTCGGCAAATGGCTGATCGGTCTCGGCATGCTCTCGGTGGGTCCCGACAGCGCCTGGGGTTGGCGCATCACCACGGCCCTGATCGGCATCCTCGCCGTGGCCCTGCTCATGGTCATCGCGCACCGGCTGTTCGGGTCGCTGCTGCTGACCACCATCGCCGGGTTTCTGTTCGCCGTCGACGGGCACGCCATCGTCATGTCCCGGGTGGCACTGCTCGACAACTCGGTGATGTTCTTCGCGTTGCTCGGCTTCGGTGCGGTGCTGCTGGACCGGTCATGGCACGAACGCCGCCTCACCGCCCGGCTGGCCGCGCGTCGTGAAGAACATCACCGAGTTGTCGAGCAGTGCCACCCGGGACATGACGATGGCGTGCCCGTCGA
>JAWOHA010000120.1:0-2604 GCA_046496385.1 Cryobacterium sp.
CCATCTTGTTGACGAAAACGGCCCGCGGCAGGTTGCGCCGACCCGCATGCGCCCAGTTGACTTCCGCGCCGACCTCGACGCCGGAAGCTGCGCAGAGGAGGAGGAGCGCCCCATCCACCACCCACATTGCCGAAACTCGCACCAGTTCGGCGGTGACGGAATCCACCAGAAAGGGCATGTCATCGGTGACGATATAGAGCATGCTCCGGCCGGCATCCGTTCGGATGACCACCGTGGCCGTTTTCGGCTGACGGGTGAACGCCACCTGCAGGTGAGTCTGGGCGCGGTCCCTCAGCGCTGCGGGACTGTAGCTGGCCCGGTCTTCGGCGGCGAGGTGCTCGTAGTAGTCGGCGATGAACGACTCGTAGTCGCTGTCCCGCGGCTCGGCGACGTTCTCGTCACCCGGCCTGTCGTCTGCTTCGGGTTCGCTGCCCGGTTTCACGGCAGGGGTAGATTCACTCGACACGGCAAACGCCTCCATTGGCTTTGATCTCTGGGCTGACCCGCGCGCTGTGTGCGGCGCACGGAGGGCTCGTGTTCCTGCCCGCCACTTTAACGGCGAACCGGTTGTCTCCAGCCTACGGCCGTCGGCCCGTCGGTGGCGCCCGGCGCGCCCCGGTCAACTCGCGAACCGTGTTCGCGCGGCCACACTCTCGCGCAGGCGCACCAACTGCCAGCCGGCGGTGTCGGTGACGCCGGGCAGCCCGGCGGCGAGCACCGGCACGACGACAGAGGCGCCGAGAATGAACGTGGGCACCGACAGTCCGCCGATGCGTTGGGCACCGGCCGAACGCAGCCGGGCAGCGCTGAGCACCCCGTCGGGGTACACCAGCACCGCGGCGGCGATGCCGGCGCTGCCGACCGCGCGCGACAGCGCGGCGATCTGCGGTCGCAGCGCGGCGAGCACCTGCGGGGCGGGCCGACCGGCGTACATCACCACGTTCTGTTCCACGGTGACCGGTTCGGTCGCCGCCAGGGACACGAGCAGCACCAGTCCTTGCCGGCCCACCACGACATGGTCCACGCTCACCCCGGTGGGTCCCACCACCAGGTCGTGCCAGATCGAGAAGTCGCCGCCGAGACGGGTGAGCGCCCGGGCCGTGGTCTCAGCGGCAATCGCGCGGTCCAGCTCCGCACGAATCTCAGCGGACGCGTACCGTCTGGTCTCCGCCGAGAACGGCGCTTGCATCAAGTGCTGCGCGTTGGCGGGCCGGGCCCGCTGACGGCGGCTGAAAGCCTCGCATTCCCGGCGATACTCCTCCCATCGTTCACTGCTCACCCTGCGTCGTTCCGCGTGCAGTTGCCGCGCGTCACGCCGAGAGGGATCGCGAATCGTGCGCAGCAGCATCACTGCCAGCGATATCATCGCTCCGCAGATCGCCGCGATTCCACCGCCGGTGAGAATGACCGCGGCCAGGGCTGCCGAACCGCCGGTGATCCCGACACCGAGTTGCCAGGCGATGAACAGGGCCACAACGGCGCCGGTGGCGCAGAAACCTGTGGTCATCATGAGTAAGTGCCACAGCCAGCGACCGGCGATCCTGAGGTAGGGGTCGGTGAGGGAATGCGGCAGCCGGACCGGTCGTGGGGGCGGCGCCACGCCCAGCCAGGAGCGCAACCGGCTGAGGTAACGCTGCCGGGCGCTACCGCCGGCGAGTCCGTGCATGTCGGCGGCCCGGTCGCGGGCAGGATCGGCCGGGCCGGGCCGGGGGCCGGGCCCGCCCGGGCCGGCGACGAACGGTGTCGCGTTCTCACCGGCGGCGGGGCCGACCATGAAGATAGACAGCAAGCCCGCGGCAAAAGCCGGTCGAAACCCGGACCGCGCCCGGGAAGGCGCAGACGGGGGCTGCGCCCGGTAGACCGGGCCGGTTCCGGTGGCGCGCGCGCCACGTTCCGCGCGCAACAGAGCCTCAGCCCTGGCCCGGTCGTAGTCCGCCCGGCGGTCGGGACGGCCAAGCACCGCCCAGGCGTCCTGAACCCGAGAGAAATCCGCGTCTGACCCGCCGGTGTCGGGGTGGGCCACGCGCAGCCGGTGGCGATACGCCCGCTTCAGCTCGGCAGCGTCGGCTGAGGCTGACACACCCAGAACGCCGTACAAGCCCCGGTCGCTGGCGGACATCTGTCTCCCCTCACCGTGACACGCGCCTCACCGTGACACGCGCTGATTAGGTCAAACCGTGTGCCGGCGTCACCGTTCGGGGGCGACCGACAGCCCTACCCCGATTTTAGCCACTCAGCCCCAGGATTCGTGGCGACAGGGCAAAAAATGCGTCGGAGCGTTCCGCACCACAACCGCTGGTCGAGGCGCGAGGCACGAGCGATCGAGACCGGGCGAGACGCCCTCCACCGGCCAGGCCTGAGCATCGGCCCACGAGGTCTCGATCGCTCCTCCGTCGCGCCTCGACCGGCGAGACCGGCGAGACCCGACGCGCGGGCCGGACCGCGGCGCCACGCGCCACAACCGCTGGTCTCGATCGCTCCTCCGTCGCGCCTCGACCGGCGGGACCGGGCGGGACCCGACGCGCGGGCCGGACCGCGGCGCCACGCGCCACAACCGCTGGTCTCGATCGCTTCTCCGTCGCGCCTCGACCGGCGGGACCGGGC
>JAWOHA010000192.1:0-3949 GCA_046496385.1 Cryobacterium sp.
TTATCGAAGGCCTCGGGCGGGCCGAGAATGGTCAGGCTGATGCCAAACTCACCGGCCACGGTGAAACCGTGGTCGGCAAACCACGAGCTCACCGTGCGGGCGGCGACCGGGTCGGGCAGCCGCTGCGCGATGTTCTCGGTGGTGATGGCGTCGGATGCCGCGCCCGCTGGCGACCCCGCCGCTGCGCGCAACACCACCAGCGCTGAGACGAGGGCCGGTTCGGCCCGCGACGCCACTAGTCGGTGTCCGGGCTGGCCGCGGCCGGCGGTGGCATGAACGACAGGTCCTCACCGAACAGCGGTGCCGCGGCGAGACCGGTGAGATCGGTGGAGGCCCAGCGGGTGCCGGCGCCGAGGTAGCGCAGCTCCTGAAGCCGGC
Organism: Cryobacterium sp.; assembly: GCA_046496385.1. Taxonomy (GTDB): domain Bacteria; phylum Actinomycetota; class Actinomycetes; order Actinomycetales; family Microbacteriaceae; genus Cryobacterium. The sequence continues at coordinate 379 of JAWOHA010000192.1, forward strand.
CGTGTGCGCTGCGATAGACGATGCGGGCACAGGCGCCCTGGCCGGGCAGGGTGCTCTGGTAGATCGCCGGCGTGCCGGCGGCCTCCGGGCTCTCGGTCGCCGCGGTGAGGTCGTCGTGGAACCAGCGTTCCCCGTCGTCGCCGCCGGCGCGCGGTGTGCCGTCGGTGCTGAGTGAGCGCACGTGGGCGTCGACGCCGCGAAAGACGACGCGCACGTGCGCGCGTTGCCCGGCGAGCACGGATTCGGCCGCGGCCGGGCTGCCGTTCGCGAGCGGCGCGCCGGTGCCTTCGGTGAGGTCGCTGTGCCGCCAGAGAGCGCCGGGCGCGCCGGTGTCGACGCCGCCCCCGCGGGCCAGCTGGTGCAGGTGCCCGTCGCGGCCGCGATAGAACACCCGGGCCCGCGGCGCGTCCCCGACGTGCCGGCTGAACAGGGCGACCGGCGCTCCCGCCGCGAGCGGCGCCTGGGCGGCGCCGGTGAGGTCGGTGTGCACCGTCTCGGTGCGCGCGGGGTCAGTGGCGCTCTCGCCGCTCGCGAACTCGTGCACGTGCGCGTCCACGCCGCGGTACACGACCCGGGCGCGGTCGCCTTCGCCGGCGAATCCCGTTTGATAGCCCACGGGCGAGCCGGCGGCCAGGGGCGCGCCGCTGTGGGCGTGCAGGTCGACGTGTTCCCAACCGTGCGGGCCGCCGTAACTCAACTCGTGCACATGGCCGTCGACCCCGCGGTAGAGCACCCGGGCGCGGCGCCCCTGCCCGGCCAGCCGGGTCTCGAAGCCGAACGGCGTTCCCGCGGCGAGGGGACCGTGGGAGATGGCGGTGAGGTCGCCGTGCACCCACTCCGAGCCGATGCCGAGGTTGGCGAGTTCGTGGATGTGCCCGTCGAGCCCGCGGTACACGACGCGGGCGCAGGGCCCCTGGTCGTCGAGGGTGCTCTGATAGCTGGCAGGCGTGCCCACCGCCGGGGGCGAGCCCGTGACGGCGGTCAGGTCGGCGTGTGCCCAGCCGTCGCCCAGCGAATACAGTTCGATGAGGTGGCCGCTCGCGGCACGGTACACGACGCGGGCGCACGCAGGCTGCCCGGCGGCGACGGTTTGGGATGCGGCCGGGCGCAACCGGTCCTGAACGCCGACGACGGCGTGGAAGACGTCGACGAGTCCGGCCCCGGTGGCCCGATCGTGACCCGGGCCGGCCGGCTCGCCCCCGGTGATGGGGCTGGCCGTGCCCTGCGTCACATCTTCGGCCGTTTCCATCAGCAATTCCCGCGCGGTGGCGGGGGCGATACCCGGTTCCGCCTCACACAACAGCGCACAGGCGCCCGCGAGCTGCGGGGTGGCGGCCGAGGTTCCGCTGAACACCGCCCAGCCGTCGGACGACGAGGTTTCGTCGCCGGTGGGAAAGCTGCCGCCCGACCCGTTGGCGTCGATATCGCTGCCGGCGGGTTGGGGCAGCATGATGTAGCGCGCCCCGGGGCGCAGGCCGACAAGGCCGCTCACGTCGGGAACGGAACGGCCGGGGTAGACCGGGCTGGCGAATCCACTGGCATAGTCCGAGGCTTGCCGGGCGCCATTAGCCGCCACGAAGACACCCCCGGCCGAGATCACGTCGGGGTGTTGGCCGGGAAAACCGAAATGGCCGTTGCCGGCCGCGACGACCACGATCATTCCGTTCGACACGGCCAGGGCGATGGCCGCCGCCAGGGCCTGGTCGATGGGATCCAGCGGCCCGGTGCGCGCGTCGGAACCCCAGGAACAGCTGATCACCTGCGGGGCCGGGTTCAACTGGGCTGCGGCCGTGAAAGCGGCCGTGGAGTTGGCGAAGTTCATCTTGACCATGGTGAAGTCGATTCCGGGAGCCACCGCGAAGGCGTTCGCGGACTCGCCCGTACCATGCCCGTTCGTGTCGAGTGCGGCATCCGTCGCCCCGGGCGCCAACAGCACCCTGCCGGAGAAGCCGTGTGCGGCGAACCACGGGTGGGCGACCCAGCCCGAGTCCACCATCACGAGGCGCACCCCGGTTGCGCGCAGTCCCGTTCGGTGCACCGTGTCGGCGCGGGTGAGCCGGGCCACATCGGCGGGAACGTCGAGGTGCCAGTACGGCACTCGGGGCGGTGTGGCGAGCTGCATCGGGTAGCGGGCCTTTTCGAGCGCCGCGCCCTCGAACAGGTTCGCGTACGGGGATCGGGCGGTGTTCAGCAGTCCGGGGGTGTCGTTGTCGGCGGAATCGATGAAGGTGCTCGTGCCGGCACGTTGCCCGGGCTTGAGGGTCGGCACCTGCCGGGTCGAGAGGTGGGTGGAGAAGAACGACTCGAAGAGGTACGGCGGACCGGCGATGTTGATGGTGGTGGGGGACTGCTGCAGCACCTGGAACCCGGCCTCGGCGAGGGTCTGCGCTGCGTCGAAGGTGACGGCGCTCTCGCTCGTGAACGCGGGCACCGTTTCGGCGGTGACTCGAGCGTGCTCATCGAACAGTGAGGTGCCGCCGATGCTCCTCGGCGAGACGTGGGCGAAAACCAGGGACGGCAGTGCTGCGGTGCTCTCAGACATCCGAATCCTCCTCCATGCTGCGCTGCGCCGGCGCGGAGTACGCCACGAGACAGTGAACCCTGCGCGGCGTTACGGCGGCGTTACCGGCGCCGGCGGCAGCAATCACAGCCTGAATTCCATCGCGGGGGCACACCGTGCGCGAAGAGCTGCAAAAAGCTGTTAGGATTTACAAGTTGTCTTCGGTAGTAACAAAGCCGCGGATCACATGCGCTCGTAGCTCAACGGATAGAGCATCTGACTACGGATCAGAAGGTTGGGGGTTCGAATCCCTTCGGGCGCACAGTAGAACAGCACGAAAATACAGCAGTACAAAAAGCACAGCAGTGAAGCGGTCCACCAAGGTGGGCCGCTTTTTGTGTTTCCCGGGACTTTCGTTCCCCGGGCTGAACGCGTCACGTCGTTCGCAGGTCTCCGCGCACGATGGAATTCCCGGAATGCCCCGGGTCGCCGTCATCCGGTTCGACGGACACGTCAACCAGCGGATACCGGCCGAGGTCGATGCCGGACGGCACGGCGAAACGGCCGCTCGATCCGTCGAGCAGGCCCAGGCTCACCAGCCCGGTAGCATCCGCGTTGAGCAGCCACACTTCGCGCAGGGTCTCGTCGGCAGCCGACTGGCCGGTGTGCTGCTCGACTTCGATCACCACCTGGCGGCGCCCGTCGGAGTCGACGGCGACGGTCGCTGTGCCGGTCTCGGTGCGGCCCGGCAGCGGGTCGAGCTGGGCGCGCGCGGTCACGGTCTCCACCGCCGACCGGGTTTCCCAGACCAGGCTTCCGCCGATGCCGGCGACCAATCCGAGCACGGCGGCGGCGGCCAGCGGCAGCCACACGCGGCGTCTGTGCCGCAGCGCGATGACGGGGCGCACACTATCGGGCTGGTCGGCGGATGCCGCGGCCGGCCTCGCGGGTGCGGCGGGCACGGCCTCGAGCACCGGTGCGGCGAACGCTGCCCCGGCGTGCAGCTCGGCGACCTCGGCGGACAATCCGAGTTGCTGGTGCAGGCGAGCCCAGACCGCAGGGTCCGGCTGC
>JAWOHA010000224.1:0-7038 GCA_046496385.1 Cryobacterium sp.
CCGATCCCGGTAAGTTCCAACGGCCACATCGCCTTGACCGTGCCGTAGGTGCCGACAGGCATGAAGGCCGGGGTCTGCACCGTGCCGTGCGCGAGATGGAGCTGGCCGCGGCGCGCGCTGCCATCGCGGGTGAGGACTCATCCCCATCCACAAGGAGCTTGCGGACCCGCTTCAGGACGTCTTAGGCCACACGTACGGGCTGATCGTGTACCAGGAGCAGGTGATGTCGATCGCACAGAAACTCGCCGGGTTCTCGCTCGGCGAAGCCGACCTGCTCCGCCGCGCCATGGGCAAGAAGAAGAAGTCTGAACTGGACAAACAGTTCGAGGGCTTCTCTCAGGGAATGCAGGACAACGGCTACTCCATGGACGCCGTCACCACGGTGTGGAACATTCTGCTGCCGTTCTCCGACTACGCGTTCAACAAGGCACACTCGGCAGCGTACGGTGTGCTCTCCTACTGGACCGCGTATCTCAAAGCCGAGTACCCCGCCGAGTACATGGCCGCCCTGCTGACCAGCGTCGCGGATTCCCGGGACAAGCTGGCGCTGTACCTCAACGAGTGCCGCCGGATGGGGATCCAGGTCCTGGCACCGGATGTCAACGAATCCATCGGGTTCTTCGCCGCAGTGGGCACCGACATTCGTTTCGGTTTGGGTGCCGTGCGCAACGTGGGCTTCAATGTGGTGGAAGCCATTCGCGGTGCCCGCGACGAGCAGGGACGATTTGAGTCTTTTCACGATTTTCTGCGCAAGGTGCCGCTCCCCGTGGCCAACAAACGAACCATCGAATCCCTCGTCAAGGCCGGCGCCTTCGACTCCCTCGGAGCGACGCGCCGGGGGATGGTTGAAATCCACGAATCAGCCGTGGAGTCCGCCGTCAAGATCAAGCGCGAAGAGGGCAACGGCAACGTCGGCTTCGACTTCGACAGCCTCTTCGACGAGCCTCAGGACACCGACCAGGTACCCGAGCGCCCCGAATGGAGCAAAAAAGAGAAGCTGGCCTACGAACGGGACATGCTCGGGTTGTACGTCTCCGACCACCCGCTCGCGGGACTGGAAATACCGCTCGCCAAACACGCCAGCACCTCCATCGCCGACCTCATCGCCTCGGAAACCACCGAAGACGGCGAAACCGTGACCGTTGCGGGCCTCATCACGAGCGTGCAGCACCGGATCGCGAAGAAATCGGGCAACCAGTACGGCATGATCCAGGTTGAAGACTTCGGCGGTGAGATCACGGCGATGTTCATGGGCAAGTCCTATGAAGAGTTCGCGCCAGAACTCGTCAGCGACGCGGTCGTGGTGGTGCGCGGTCGGGTCAGCCTGCGCGACGATGGCATGAACCTGCACGCGTTCAGCGTTTTCGCACCCGACCTCGGTCAGGGCGCCGACCAGAGCACCCTGTCGATCACCATCAGCGACGTTCGTGCCACCACCGACACCGTGCTCGGCCTGCGCGAGGTACTCACCCGGCATGCCGGCCAGGCCGAAGTGCGTTTGAAGCTGATCGTGAAAAAAGACACCGCCCGAGTGTTCGAGCTGCCGTACCGGGTCACCGTGAGCGCCGACCTGTTCGGTGAGCTGAAGAGCCTGCTCGGCCCGTACTGTCTCACCTAGGCCGCAGTCCAGGCCCGGGCCAGTCACTGGATTTGCGTTCCAATCATTGGCAGGTCGTTCTACTGCCAGGTGATTCTCCGGGCCGGCATCGTAGGCTGTGGCCATGACGACGCCAGCGGCTGCACCGGAGCATTCCGGACCGGACGAAACCGTACCCCCCGCAACGGCCCGGGCGCGCCCCGAACCGATTTACTCCACGGCCATTGCCGCAGGGAGGGCCCTGTTCGGTGTGCTTCGCGTCACACCGGAGGCGCACGGTGCACAGTACCTGCCCGTGCAGGGCGGAGCGGTTCTGGCCATCACCCATTTCGGTTACCTGGACTTCGCCCTCGTGGAGTGGCTGATGTGGCGCAAAAATCGACGCCACATCCGGTTTCTGGCCAAGAAAGGCGCCTTCCGACAACCACTGATCGGCGCGTTGATGCGGGGTATGGGGCACATCAGTGTCGACATGAACGCCGGCGCGCAGGCCTACGGCGCCGCCGTGACCGCGCTGCGGGCCGGAGAGATTCTGGGCGTTTTTCCCGAGGGGGGCGTGAACGCCTCCTTCACGGTGCGCAGCCTCAAATCGGGTGCCGTGCGGATGGCGTCTGAAGCCGGTGTCCCGGTGATTCCGGTTGCCGTGTGGGGCGGGCACCGCCTGCTGACCAAGAACCACAAACCGTCCTTTCGAGACGCGTACCACCGCCCGGTGCGCTTTCTGGTCGGCGAGCCCATCGGTGTCGCTCCGGGCGCGGATACCGCCGCAGTCACCGAGCACCTCCACCGACGGCTGCAGGCGCTGGTGGACCGGCTGCAGGCGGACTATCCGGATTCCGGCACCGCGCAGTGGTGGCAACCGGCGCATCTGGGCGGCACCGCGCCCACGCCGGAACAGGCGGCGGCCACGGAAGCGGAACGCAAGGCGCGCCGCGCCGCCGCAGAGACCGGTCGTGCCGATTCGGCCTGAACCGTGCAGTCCTCTGAACCGTGCAGTCCTCTGAACCGTGCAGCCTTAGGGGGCGGAAAGGATCGTGCTCGGAACCCGGTAACTCCGCTCGTGGTAGAGCAGGGCGTCGTCGTCGTGCCCCATCCCGCCCTCTTCGATCTGCACGACGACGACGGCGTTGTTGTGCACCGACACCCGTTCGATGATGCGCCCCACCATCCAGCTGGTCACGTCGTTCAATACGGGTAGCCCGTGCGGGCCGGAGTGCCAGTGCTCGCCCGTGAAACGATGTGCGGCGGGACCAGACATCCTCTCGGCAAGGGACTGGTTTCGCGCACCGAGCATGTGGATGACGACCCGGTCGTTGTCGGCGATCGCGGGCCAGGAGCTGGCCGACCGGGCCATGTTGAACGTGGCCAGGGGCGGTACGGCCGACAGCGATGCCAGTGAGGTGGCGGTGAATCCGACGGGGCTGCCGTCTGCGGCCAGGGAGGTGACGATGGCGACTCCGGCTGCATGGCGCCGGAACGCGTGTTTGAACGCGGCCAGGTCGACTGGCGCGTGCGGGTCGGCCTCCAGCGGCGGCACTGCCACAGCAGACTCGGGTAGATCGCGAGCGAGTCGGGAGGTATCAGGCATAATCGGGTCTCAATTCTTGCGGGCGTCTCAGGGCCGTGAATAATCGGTGCGCACGGCCGGGCGGGTCGATGTGCGGACAGTGACGGCTCACTGTCGTCAAGCGGTTCACCCCCGACACTATTCCCCGAACCGGGCAGCTGAATCCCGGCATCCGCGCCGGGCGGAACGTGCCGATAAGCTTAAGTGTGATGATTCAGACTATTGACCTGCGCGGAATCCTGCCCACTGCTGCCGCGCTGCTGGCCGCCGTCCCCCGCTCGGTGACGGATGTGGCGACCGCCAGCGACATCGCCGCGGAACTCATCGACGATGTGCGCGCCCGGGGCGCTGCCGCCCTGCTCGACCAGGCCGAACGTCTCGACCGGGTGCGGCCTGAGCACCTGCGAGTGCCGCCCGAGCATATTCGTGAAGCTCTCGACGGGCTGGACCCGCAGGTGCGCACCGCCATCGAGGAGACCATTCGGCGGGTGCGGATGGCCAGTGCGGCCCAGATCCCCCCCGGTGTGACAACCACTGTCGCAGCCGGCGCCGTCATCACCCAGCGCTGGCAGCCCGTCAATCGGGTCGGACTGTACGTTCCCGGCGGCAAGGCGGTCTACCCGTCGAGCGTGGTCATGAACGTCGTGCCGGCGCAGGCCGCCGGCGTGCGTTCCCTCGCGCTCGTATCGCCGGCGCAGAGCCACTGGGGCGGCCGTGTGCACCCCACGATCCTGGCCGTCGCCGGGCTGCTCGGGATCGACGAGATCTACGCCATGGGAGGTGCCGGTGCCGTCGGTGCGCTCGCCTATGGGGTGCCGGAGATCGGTCTCGACCCGGTACAGCTGGTCACCGGCCCGGGCAACGTGTACGTGGCTGCCGCGAAACGGCTGATCCGGGGTCAGGCGGGCATCGATTCCGAGGCTGGGCCCACGGATATCCTGGTCATCGCCGACGCCGACGCCGACCCTGATCTGGTCGCGGCGGATCTGGTCAGCCAGGCCGAGCACGACGAGCTGGCCGCTGCCGTGCTGGTGACGGACTCCGAACCGCTGGCCCGTTCGGTGGAAGCCCGGCTGGCGGAGCTGGCCGGTTCGACGCATCACCGTGAGCGCGTCGCGGTGGCCCTCGGCGGCGCCCAGTCCGCTCTGGTGCTCGTGGACAACCTCAGCGTGGCCGCCGGGTTCAGTAACGCTTTCGGACCGGAGCACCTCGAGATCCAGACGCAGGACCCGGATGCGGTGCTCGGGCTGATCGAGAACGCCGGGGCGATCTTCCTGGGCGCGCATTCTCCCGTCAGCCTGGGGGACTACGTCGCCGGATCGAACCACGTGCTGCCGACCGGCGGTCAGGCCCGTTTTTCGTCCGGTTTGGGCGCGTACACCTTCCTGCGTCCCCAGCAGGTTGTGCGCTACGACCGCGAGGCGCTTCAGGTGGTCGCCGGGCACATTGTGGCACTCTCCCAGGCGGAAGACCTGCCGGCCCACGGCGACGCTGTCACTGCGCGCTTTCGAGAGTGACCGCGGCGACGGGCCGGCATACCGGGCGCTAAGCTGAATAACTATGTTCTGTCCGTTCTGTCGCCATCCGGATTCCCGAGTCATCGATTCGCGCACGAGCGATGACGGTCTCTCCATTCGTCGGCGTCGGCAATGCCCCGAGTGCGGCCGACGGTTCAGCACCACGGAGACCGCCAGCCTCAACATCATCAAACGCAGTGGTGTCGTTGAACCGTTCAGCCGGGAGAAGATCGTCGCCGGTGTGCGCAAAGCCTGCCAGGGCCGCCCCGTCACCGATTCCGACCTGGCCGTGCTCGCGCAAAAGGTCGAGGAGACGATACGGCAGACCGGGGCGGCCCAGGTGGAGGCCAACGACATCGGGCTCGCGATCCTGCCGCCGCTGCGCGATCTCGACACCGTCGCGTATCTGCGCTTCGCCAGTGTCTACCAGGCCTTTGATTCACTCGAAGACTTCGAAGCCGCCATTGCACGATTGCGTGGCTCCCACGATTCACCCACAGCCCGATAAGGCCGGTCACACATGTACCCCCTGTTTTTCACCACGGTACTGAGCCGAATCGATCCGGAGCGGGCGCACCACCTGGCGTTTTCGGTGATCCGTCGGCTGCCGACGCTCGGAATCGGCCGCATCGTTGCACGCTTCACCCGGCCCGACCCCCGGCTGGCCGTGTCGACGCTCGGTCTGCGCTTCGCGTCTCCGTTCGGCGTCGCCGCCGGCTTTGACAAGGACGGACATGCCGTTCGCGGGCTGGGTCAGCTCGGCTTCGGCCATGTCGAGGTCGGCACGCTGACCGCGCTCGCGCAGCCGGGAAACCCCACCCCGCGGTTGTTCCGCCTCGTCGCCGACCGTGCGGTCATCAACCGTATGGGCTTCAACAACGGCGGAGCTGCGGGGGCCGTTGCCCGGCTCACCCGGCTGCGGGCCGTCGCCGACCGGCCGATCCTGGGCATCAATATCGGCAAGAGCCGGCTCACCGCCGTCGACGACGCCACCGATGACTATCTGCAGAGCACCCGTCTGCTCGCCCCGCTGGCCGACTACCTCGTGGTGAACGTGAGCTCGCCGAACACGCCGGGCCTGCGCGGGCTGCAGGAAATCGACCGGCTCGCCCCGCTCCTGACCGCGGTCAGGGACGCGGCCGTCGGTACCCCGCTGCTGGTCAAGATCGCGCCGGACCTCAGCGACGAGGAGGTGCTGCGCGTGGCGGGCCTGGCCGTAGACCTGCGCCTCGACGGAATAGTGGCCACGAACACGACGCTGTCCCGCGAGGGCCTCACCACGGATGCGGCGATTGTCGCGGCCGCCGGAGCGGGCGGGCTGTCCGGGGCGCCCCTCAACGTCCGGTCCCTGGCCGTGCTGCGCCTGATCCGCACCGTTGTGCCCCGCGATTTCTGTGTCATCTCCGTGGGCGGTGTCGAAACCGCCGGCCAGGTCGCGGAACGTATCGACGCGGGCGCCACGCTCGTGCAGGGGTATACCGGGTTCCTGTACCGGGGGCCGTTGTGGGCGCGCCAGATCAACCGCGGACTCGGGCGGCTGCTCTCCTGACGCGGCGGGCCCTGAATGCGGGCCCTACATGCGGGCCCTACATGCGGGCCCTGAACGCGGGGCGTGACCTAGAGCAGGCCTCGGTCCGCAAGCTGGTCGGCGATACTGGACCCGTCCGGTCCGTAAACCCAGGAAGAATTCGCCGTTCCGGCGCCGGTGGCCTGGGAGCGGCCCCCGGCCAGAACCGCCTCGCTCGGCGACAGCTGGCGAATGGCGACCGCGGCCACACTCCCCGGGAACTCCTGCTGAAAATCGTTGTAGAGCGCTTCGTCATGCTGGCCGTCGTCGCCGATGAGAATCCAGGAGATCTCCGGAAACTGCCGGGCCAGCCGGCGAAGGTTGTCACGCTTGTGCTCTCTGCCGCTGCGGAACAGCCGATCATGGGTGGGACCCCAGTCCGTGAGGAGCAAAGCCCCCGCCGGGTACAGGTTGCGGGAAAGAAAACGTGACAGTGTGGGGGCGACATTCCACGCGCCCGTGGACAGATAGATCACCGGCGCGCCGGGCGTGGCGGAGATCAGGCGTTCCAGCAGAACGGCCATACCCGGTGTGGGCACGCGCGCGTGCTCGTCAAGGATGAAGGTGTTCCAGGCCGCCAGCAACGGTCGGGGCAGGGTCGTTACCATCACCGTGTCATCCACGTCGGAAATGATGCCGTGACGCACACTGGGAGCCACGATGAACAGGGGAGCTTCCACCACGGCCGACTCTTCGGCACTCAACCGCGCCACATGCCAACCGGGCGTCAACGCGACCGGGATGACCGTGTCGACGACGCCACCGCGATCAGCCTGCACGCGGTGCATTC
>JAWOHA010000069.1:0-5673 GCA_046496385.1 Cryobacterium sp.
TCTGTGGCGGCCTTGCCTGCAGCGCTCTTCTCTGAGGGCTTGCGATCTGTCGGCTTCTTGCGTTCCGGCACAGCCTTGGGAACCGGTTTCTCGTCGGCCGGTGTCTCAGCCTCAGCGGCTTGGCTCTGTGCGAGCTCACGGGCCTGGCGTCGAGTCAGCAATGGTGCGTCGTTACCCAACGTCATGCCACACTCCGATACAGATGATGCTTTGAGATGTACTGGACGACCCCGTCGGGAACCAGATACCAGACCGGGAAACCCCGACTCACGCGTGCCCGGCAGTCAGTGGACGAGATGGCCAGTGCCGGGACCTCCAACAAGCTTACGTCTTGGTTCGGCAAACCTGAAACGCTCAGTTCATGCCCCGGGCGACTGACCGCCACGAAGTGCGCCAGTTCCCACAATTCCTGTACGTCTTTCCACCCCAGAATCTGGGTGATGGCGTCGGCACCGGTGATGAAGAACAGTTCGGCTTCGGGGTGTTCCGCGTGCAGGTCCCGCAGCGTGTCGATCGTGTAGGTGGGCCCCGTGCGACTGAGGTCGACCCGGCTCACCGTGAAGCGGGGGTTAGACGCGGTCGCGATGACCGTCATCAAATAACGATGCTCCCCCAGTGTGACGTCTTCTTTCTGCCACGGCTGCCCGGTCGGCACAAAGATCACCTCGTCGAGGTCGAAGCTCTGAGCCACTTCACTGGCCGCGACGAGGTGGCCGTGATGGATGGGATCAAAAGTCCCACCCATCACGCCGACACGCGGGCGACGAATTGTCACCGACTACGTTCTAACGCCAGTTCAGTGCGCGCCCGTTGAGCCGCCGCCGTTGGCCTTGGCGTAGGCCTCGGCCTTGGCGCTGTGGCGGTTGGCCACATCGCGGTAGCTCCACAGCACACCGGCCAGGGCGATGAACAGCACGAGCGCGACTGCGGGGTACACGAACATCGGCAGGGGCAGTTCCACGTGGCCGACTTCGGCCAGAACGGTGGACATCAATGCACCGGTCAGAAACGACATGAAATCTCCTTAACACAAGACGAAGAGGCATAAAGCCATGGCTACCATCCTAGTCTGAGCTAGGCGCGCACCTGTCCCGAGCCGCGCACAACCCACTTGGTGCTGGTCAGTTCGGCCAGACCCATCGGGCCTCGTGCATGCAGTTTCTGCGTGGAGATGCCCACCTCGGCGCCGAACCCGAACTCGCCGCCGTCGGTGAACCTCGTCGAGGTGTTGACCATGACCGATGCCGAGTCAACCTCATTGAGAAAACGTTCGGCGTTGGCGAGGTCGTTGGTGATGATCGACTCGGTATGCCCGGTGGAGTACTGGCGAATATGAGCGATGGCGTCGTCGAGGGAATCCACGACCTTCACCGAGATGTCCAGACTCATGTACTCGGTCGACCAGTCTTCGTCGGTGGCCGGCTCGGAAGCCGGGTAGAGAGCGCGGGCTCGGGCGTCCGCGTGAATGGTGACCCCGGCCTCCACGAGCTTGTCGAGCACGGCGGGAAGCAGCCGGGCGGCGGCGGTGCGGTGTACCAGCAGCGTCTCCAGCGCGTTGCACACACTGGGGCGGTGTGTCTTGGAGTTGTGCACGATGTCCACGGCCCACTGCTGCTGCGCGCTTTCGTCCAGGAACACGTGCACGACGCCCGCACCCGTCTCAATGACGGGAACCGTGGACTCGGTCACCACGGTCTGAATGAGACCGGCGCTGCCGCGCGGGATGAGAACGTCGACATAGCCGCGACTTTTCATGAGCTCCGTCGCGCCGGCGCGACCAAACGAATCGATGGTCTGCACGCACTCGGCGGGCAGGCCGGTGCCGGCGATCGCCGCCTGCACGACAGCGACGAGAACACGGTTGGTGTTCTCCGCTGCCGATCCGCCGCGCAGGACGGCGGCGTTGCCGCTCTTGAGTGCGATGGCGGCGATATCGACGGTCACATTGGGGCGAGCTTCGTAAATGACACCGACCACGCCAAAAGGAACCCGCTGCTGGCTGATCTTGATTCCGTTGGGGAGGCTGCTGCCCCGCACAATCTGTCCGATCGGGTCGGTGAGACCGATGATCTCTTCGACTGAGCTGGCGAGGGCGGCGATTCTCGGGGCGTCGAGAGTGAGCCGGTCGAGAAGACCGGCACCGATCTCTTTGGCCTGGCCGTTGGCGAGGTCGATCTGGTTGGCGGCGATAATATCGGTGACGTTCGCGCGCAGCCCGGCAGCAATGGCGGCGAGGGCGGCGTTCTTCACTTCCGTTGGAGCGGAGGCGAGGTCGAGCGAGGCCTGACGGGCTGCTTTCAGGATCGGTGTGAGCGGAGCGATTTCGGTCAACGGCTGCAACATGCCCCTAGTTTACGGGACTTATCGACCCCACGCCGAAGGCGACGGCTCAAACCAGGTGCCGACCGGCTCCCCACGCAGGGCCGCACTCACCAATCCGGTGCCGGTCACGAGCACGGCGGTACCGGCTGCAGCGGCGATTCGGGCTGCGCTCACCTTGGTGCCGGCTCCCCCGGTTCCGACACCCGCCGGGCCGGCCGCCGAGAACACCATTCCGGACAGGCTGTCCCCTGCGGGTACATGATCGATGCGTTCGGCTCCGGGCAGGTGCGGCGCACAGGTGTACAGGGCGTCGACGTCGCTGAGCAGAACAAGCAGGTCCGCTTCGATCAGAGTGGCCACGAGCGCGGCCAGACGGTCATTGTCGCCGAATCGAATCTCATGAGTCGCCACGGTGTCGTTTTCGTTCACGATGGGCATGATGCGCAGGCCGAGCAGTCGCTCCATGGCGCGCTGCGCGTTACCGCGATGCGCGGCGTTCTCCAGGTCGTGCGCGGTCAGCAACACCTGACCGGCAATGATGTCGTACCGGTCGAGGCTGTCCTGGTACCGGAACACCAGCAGGTTCTGACCCACGGATGCCGCCGCCTGCTGGGTGGCCAGGTCGGTGGGTCTTTCGGAGAGGTTCAGATAGGGCATTCCGATAGCAATGGCACCAGAGGAGACCAGCACAACGTCAGCACCACGCCCGTGCGCATCGGCGAGGGAGTCAACGAGGGCCGCAATCTGCCCGGAATTCGTTCCGGAGATCGACGATGACCCCACCTTCACGACGATGCGCGCGGCGGAGCCGATCTGGGACCGCAGCAGTCCCCCCACTAGTTGCGCCCGCCCGTGCACGCGCCGTGGCGACGACGCGCGCTGATCGAGCCGTTACAGCAGTGCATGCCTCATGGCTGTCGGCATCGGTTCGAACCAGGTGCCCACGTGCTCGCCGCGAATCGCGTTGGCGGCCAGATCGGTGCTGGTCACGAGTACGGCCGTACCGGATGCGGTCGCCAACCGAGCCGCAACAACCTTGGTGCTTGCGCCCCCGGTGCCCACTCCGGTGGCTCCGCTGGAACTGAATTCGAACCCGTCCAGCGGGTCGTCACAGGCGATGAAGTCCAGCTTTTCCGCGCCGGGCAGGTGCGGCGGCTTGGTGTATAGGGCGTCCACATCGCTGAGCATGATGAGCAGGTCGGCTTCGATGAGCGTTGACACGAGCGCCGCGAGACGGTCGTTGCTGCCGAAGCGCAGCCCATACACGGCAACGGTGTCGTTTTCGTTGACGACCGGCAGAATGCGCAGATCCAGCAGCCGGTTCATGGCGCGCCGAGTGTTGCTGCGGTGGGGTTCGTTGAGCAGGTCTCCCTCGGTCAGCAGAACGGTGCCCGCAGCGATCCCGAACCGGTCCAGGCTCTGCTGAAAGCGAAAGATCAGCACGTTCTGCCCCACCGCGGCCGCGGCCTGCTGTGTGGCCACGTCGACGGGGCGTTCATCCAGTTTCAGAAACGGCATGCCCGTCGCCACCGCACCCGAGGAGATCAGCACGACTTCGGTGCCGCGACCGTACGCTTCGGCGAGGGCGTCGACGAGGGAGGTGATCTGATCGGAGTTGTCTCCGCTGATCGAGGAAGACCCCACTTTGACGACGATACGTTTTGCGGTTGCGACGTTCTCGCGTGCGAGCCCGGTCATTTGGTGTCCTCTACGTTGCCGGTCTCATCTGCGTTGCCGGGCTCATCTGCGTTGCCGCTGTCGTGGCCGTCAGTCTCGTCCGACGCAGCCGTCGTCGGCTCGACCTCCGGCGCCTCGTCCCCGTTGTACTCTTCCTCACCGGTCTGCCACATACCGGCCTCGCGTTCACGAATGAGTTCGGCGCGGGCGGATGCTTTCGCGTCCATGCGACCGAAGTATTCCTCTCGGCGTTCACTGCTGGAGCGACGCTTGGGTTCGTCGATGCGGGTGTCGGCACCACGCGGCGCGGTGACGAGTTCCGACGTGGAGGTGAGGGTGGGCTCCCAGTCGAAGATGACGCCGTGACCGGGGCCGATGATGACCGTGGATCCCGCGACGGCTCCGGCCTTGAACAGTTCGTTCTCCACACCCAGTTTGGCGAGCCGGTCGGCGAGAAACCCGATGGCTTCATCGTTGGTGAAGTCGGTCTGCTGAATCCAGCGTTCCGGCTTGGTTCCCAGAATGCGATAGATGTTGCCGAAGGAGCCGCCTTCGACACGCACGACGAAACCGCCCTCATCCACAGCGCGGGGACGAATGATGATGCGCGGCTTGGCCGCCTCTTTCGCGATCGCTTCGACGCGTCCTGTTTCCACGAGTTCCGCAAGAGCGTAGTTGAGCGATTTGAGCCCCTCGTGAGAGACCGTGGAGATCTCGAAGACGCGGTACCCGCGGCCTTCGAGGTCGGCCTTGACGAAGTCCGCGAGTTCACGGCCCTCGGGAATGTCGATCTTGTTCAGGGCGATCAGCTGGGGGCGTTCGAGCAGCGGCGTCTGACCTTCCGGCACCGGATACGCGCCGAGTTCGCCGAGAATGACGTCGAGGTCGGTGAGCGGGTCACGGCCCGGTTCCAGGGTGGCGCAGTCGAGCACGTGCAGGAGCGCCGTGCAGCGTTCCACGTGGCGCAGGAATTCCAGGCCGAGGCCTTTGCCCTCGCTGGCGCCTTCGATGAGGCCGGGCACGTCGGCGACGGTGTAGCGGGATTCGCCGGCCTGGACGACACCGAGGTTCGGGTGCAGCGTCGTGAAGGGGTAGTCGGCGATTTTGGGGCGCGCGGCCGACATGGCGGCGATGAGGCTCGACTTGCCGGCGGACGGGTAGCCCACGAGCGCGACGTCGGCGACGGTCTTCAGCTCGAGGTAGACATCACCCTCAAAGCCCAGCGTGCCCAGCAACGCGAATCCGGGGGCTTTGCGTTTGGTAGACGAGAGTGCGGCGTTGCCGAGCCCGCCCTGACCGCCGGGAGCGACGACCAGTCTCAGGCCGGCTTCGTTCATGTCCAGGAGCTCGTTGCCCTCGGTGTCTTTGACGACGGTCCCGATGGGCACCATGAGCTCGCGGATGTCGGCGTTTCCGCCGTTGCGGTGGTCACCCATACCGGGGCCGCCGTTTTCGGAGGTGCGGTGCGGGGAACGGTGGTAGCCGAGCAGGGTCGTGGTGCTGGGGTCGGCGACGAGGATCAGATCTCCGCCGTCACCCCCGTTGCCGCCATCGGGGCCGGCAAGAGGCTTGAACTTCTCGCGCTTGACAGAGACACAACCGTTGCCTCCGTTACCCGCTCGCAAGTGCAGCGTCACGTGGTCAACAAATGTGGCCATGATTGGCCCCTTTCAC